>JBCCWS010000001.1:300000-542529 GCA_039193195.1 Pseudomonadota bacterium | reverse complement strand
GCATGAGCGACCCCAACACTCGGAAAACGCCGGCCTCAACCCTGAGAACGCCTCACAGGCACTCGCTCAGCTGCGGTCAACGCCCTACGATCTCATCTCAGGGGCTCAACGCCACACCTCATGAATAAAGCAGGCTAGCGCGCGGTAGGGTCTCAGCGTACACCCGCGCTCCACCGCCCACGAACACGCGCTCGTCGAGCGACGCCGCTTCGCGCAAAGCCTCGTCGACGGACGCGCAAATCTGCACGTTGGCCGCAGGCACTTCCCTGAGGCTGCGACTCACCACGAGCAGTGGCGAATCCACTAGATCCGCGCCGAAGATCTCGTAGCTCCGTCGCCCCATCACGATGGGATGGCCACGCACTTTACCTAAGAAATTCGCGTACTCCTCCGGCAGATTCCAGGGTAGGCCATCGCCGCTGCCGATGACGCGCTCGCTACTCATGGCACTAATCAGTATCAACTCCACCGATCACCTCAAACGAACAAAATTATTATAAGTCTGCTCAGAAAAACTCATCAGCGCGCTCTTAGCTTATGAAATACCTAACTTTGATGGCAAGAGGCGCTATATGCGGATATCACCGCGAAGCACAAGGCAGCAACGCCCCCGCCGCACCGGCGTGGAGAGAAAGCGTAACAGACCGCCCGCGGCGCCCGCCGAGGGGAGACGCCCAAACACGGTGGCGCAGATGGCCCGACTGTTGGGTCGGTACCGTGCCGGGGCGTGGCCACTGATGCGCCTGCGGGAGCCGTCGAGTCTGCGACCCGCACCGCCGACACGAGCGTCGCCCCCGCGCAACACGCCAACGCGGTATGCTAAGCGTCAGCTGTGGATGACCTACCCCACGGGTTGCCCCTCCCACACCGAGAAAGGAACTCTCACGTGACCTCTCCGCCGATCGCGCCGGTTAGCACGCAGAACTATCTGCTGGCGCGTCTGGCCGCGGTCGGGGACGGCCGTAGAACGCCCCGTCAGCTGGCGTGCGATCTGGGCTCTCGCCTTCCGGCAGTTCATTGGATCAAGGCGCTTGGCGAGCTCGCACACCTCACCTGGATCGATCCGCACGCTAGGCAGGTCACCCTCACAGACACTGGCCGCCGCGAGGCTGAACAGCGCTTCGGTGCGCTCGGGCACGATGCCGGAGGATGGCGCCCCCGGGTGGAGCCTGCCCTTTGCTTGGGCTATCGCCCCGACAGCGACCGCGCGGCGCGCACGGCCCGCCCGGATACGCTTCGTGCCGTCCTGCTCACCCGCCTCTACACCCTGCCGCTAGATGAGGACACGGTCACCCTGAGCCAGGCCTCTGGCGCGCTGGTCCTGCGCGGCATCGTCGGCTTGGCACCGCGCGGCGCCGCCGCCGAGCTGCACGAGACCGCGCGGCGTATCAGCACGGACCTAGCCCACGTCGCACGCTTGCGCCAGGTCGTCGCTCAGCTGGCCCTGGAGTACGGGCTGGCCAGCGCCACGCCCGCGCTCGTCAGTACCCACCGCTCGCGCAAGGCCAGCCCGGGCCTGCGCCAATTCGCCCAGCACGTAGTGAACATCGCACGTACGGCCCATGCAGGCCCCTTCGGTCACAAAACACCCGTCGACCACGTGTACGACGAGTACGGGCGGCGCCATGCCGACGCGGGCACCTTGGCTCAGTTCAAGGCGCGCCTACTGCAAGCTTCGCACGCCGGACTATTGGCCCTGCTCCCCCTGGATGACCCGCGCGCCCTCGATACCGCCACGCGCGAGCGCAGCGAAATCACCGTGCCAAGCGGTGCCCTGCACTTCGTGGAGCGCGGCCTGTGAGCATCGAAGACACTCTCTTCCACGCGCTGGCGAGCGAACACTTCAGCGGGATCTATTCGCGCTTTGCCACCGCCACCTGGGCCCGCGATGCGATCAGTCTCGATGTGCCGAGCATCCATGCGGAAGTCCGTCAGGGCATCTTGAACGTGGTACGGGCAGCGCACGAAGACGCGAGCCCGGGCGATCGAGTACTGCTGGTCAAGGGCGAGGCTGGCCTTGGTAAGACGCACTGCCTGACCACGGAGCTGGCCAAGCTCGCCCGCCGCGGGAAGGCCTATCCGGTGCTCATGCAGCTTGCCGTCGACATCGACGCCAGCGAGCTATCGCGCTGGTTCGTGAAGAAGATCTTCGACGAGCTCGCCACGGACAAGTTCGGCGACCAAGACGGCCTCTCCCCCCTCGAGCGCCTGGCTACGATTCTGTGGTCCCACGCCGCAGATCAGCGCAAGCGCTTCCGAGCCAAGCGCGATGCTGATGCGAGCGAAGAGGTGCTGGACAAGCTGGCTGTCACCGCGGCGCGCAAGATCACCAAGCAGCTAAAGAGTGCTGGCGTAACCGCCGATGATCGCGTCGTGGTCGCAGGGTTACTGGCCCGAGCTGATGATTGCGGCCTACCCTTCAAAGCCTGGGTCAACGGCTCTTCGTCACACCAGACCTTCGGCGCCCTGTATCTCGAGCCCCTGCGTCACAACGACCAGCGTACAGATGTTTTGCTCAGCCTCGCCCGCATCTGCCACGCCACCGGCGCGCCGTTCATCCTCGCTATCGATCAAATCGAGAGCACCGAACAAATCGGTTCGCTCGCCCTGCTCGAGAGTTTCCTAGCCTCCGCAATCCAGCTGTGCGAGGACGGGATCCAGGGCACTGGAGTCATCATTTGCGCCCTGTCGGACATCCTCGCGCGCCTGCCAACTCTGCCCGCCAGCTTGCGCCAGCGCCTGGAGATGCAGCCATCTCCCGTGCAGATGCGCCCGCCGAAGCCCACGGAGATACAGCGCATCCTCCAGCGCCGCGCACAGGTGCTGCTCGAGCGTACCGAGATCGACGTCAGCGAGGTGCAGGCGGCCGATCGTATCTCCCCTGCATGGCTGTGGCGCGAAGGCTCACTGCAGCCGCGTCACGTGCTCGAGTCGGTGCGCGCATACCGTGAGAGATGCGTAGCGGCCAATGAGTTTCTGGGCCAGAACGCCTTCCGCGGCAAGGTGCCCGGACTGAGCCCCGCGTCGCAAACGGTCGACTTCGACAAGGCGTGGGAAGATCGGCGCGATCAGGCGGTGGGAGGTGCGCGAAGCTTCTCCGATGAACAGCGCATCGAGTTGCTCAGCTGGCTGATCAACGAGTCAGCCATCGAGATCATCGGCCTCACGGGCACACAGCTCAGCCGCAGGCACCTGGGAGGACCCCACCCCTGTCGTATCCTGCGCGTGGCGTTTATGGTCGAGGAGCAAACGCGGCTGGAAGCGTGGGAGATCGCCTTCGCCGATGCGCCCGTGCGCGGTCGCGCCCTGCGCCGGCAAATCGAGTTGTTCCTGCGCCATTGCACGGACGCCCTGCCGGCCATCTTCCGCCTGGGCACCGTGAGCGGCTTCGACGGCACGGAGCCAAATCGCAGCCTCAAGGAGCTGCGCCGCCTCGCGACGGGGCCCGCCTTGGTGAACCTGCTCGAGGCGGGCGGTCGGGTAGCGCCCACGGAGAAGCAACACTGGACCGAACTAGCCACGGCGCGGGAGTTCGTCGGCGAATTCGCCGACGCGGCCGGCGTTGGCGAGTGGCGACGCGAGCGACGCTTCCTCACCCGCGAGGTCGCGATCGGCCCCCTCGCCTCCCTGGCCCGACCGCGAGCCAACCCTGCCCGCCTCACGCTGGTCACGACGGCAAGCACAGATGCGCCCAGCGAAGAAGCACCGCAAAGCGATACTGCCCCCTCGGAGGCTGCGCCCACCTTGGCAGAGGACCCCCCCCCCCTCGCGGCCCCCACAGGGCCTGCGCCTCAGCAGGCTGAGAACGGCCCGCTGCCAGTCCTGGTGCGCCCGATTCACGCCCGCACCAACGGCGACGCCCGCGACACGGCGCGCATGCTGCTTGGCCACGGCGATGGTGAACGACCGATCTTCTGGCACCTCGATCCGGGAGCGAACCGCGCCTTGCCGAACTTCGGCCTCACCGTGTCCGGTGACGCGGGCCAGGGCAAGACGCAGATCATCAAGGCTCTGCTTGCAGACGCCGCGCGCCTGGACTGCCCAACGCTCGTCTTCGACTTCAAGAACGACTACTCGGGGGAGTTCGCGCGCACGCACGGCTTCGAGGTGATCGACCTCCAGGACGGCGTGCCTTTCAACCCCTTTCGCCCACCGCCCCAAGGCGAGAGTGGGGCACAGATCATGCCCCACGTGTTCGAGATCGCTCGCGTGCTAGCCACCACACTGCAGCTCGGGGAGCAACAGACGGCGCTCCTGCGCGCCAGCATCATCCAGGGCTTCGAGGACAGGCTGCAGCCTCTACGCGAGTGGCTGCCGGTGGAGCCGATCAAGGCACCTTCCCTGCACGATGCGATCACCATCGCCCTGCGCGAGGAATCCACCACCGCGACGAGCCTGAGCAACCGCCTAGGCCTGCTCCATGAGATGCGCCTGCTACCGGGCGATGCCGGCGCGCGCTTGTCCTTCGCAGAGCTGATGGCAGGGCGCTACGTGCTCTCGTTCAACAACCTGCCGAACGATGATCGCCTGAAGTCCGCCCTGGCGGAGATGATTCTGATCCAGCTGCAGGGGTACATGCTGCGCGGCGAGCAGCCGCGCGCCCTGCGTCGGGTACTGGTGTTCGATGAGGCGTGGCGCGCCTCTCAATCGGAGCGCCTGATTCAGCTCGCGCGAGAGGGCCGTGCCTTCGGCGTGGCGGTGGTGGTCGGCACCCAGTTCCCCGACGATCTCTCGCCCGACCTGGTGGGCAATCTTGCCAGCAAGCTCTACCTGTACAACTCCGATGCGCAACGGCGCCGGCGCATCGTCACAGGGGTGTTCGGTCGCGCGACGGGTGCCGAGGCGGGCCGCCTGGCAGGAGCCCTAGCGGGGCTGCAGCAGTTCGATGCAGTATTCTCGAACCAACAGCATCAGCCGTATGTACGCTTACGCGTCCTGCCCCATTTCGAGCGCGAGTAGGGCGCTCTGAGCGGATACGAACGGCCTCGATAGGCAAGCTAGTAGGCTCTACACTATCAGGTGCACGCGCACGCGGCGACTGACTACCTAGTAAAATTATTCACTTTGCGGGAAGTCTCACCAAGCCCCGTCTCCCTGGTCTACCGGAGCGCGCGACAGGTACCGACTCACCTACCACGGCTCATCGACTTGCTGCGCGAGCACCTATCCCGGGTGACCGCAATGGACGCAGCGACGGGCTCAGCGATCCAGGCGATCACCGTCCTCGCCGCCGCTACCGTGGCGCTGGCGGGTGATGGCGAGTGCCTGGCCGCAGACACGCACCTTCTTCAGCGCCTGGAAGATCGCCTTCGGCATGCCCTTCGGCAGGTCGACGAAGCTGTGATCATCCTCAATTCGTATGTGGCCGATGTAGCGCCCGTCGAGGCCCGCCTCGTTGGCGATCGCGCCCACGATGTTGCCCGGCTTCACGCCGTGGCTGGCGCCCACCTCGATTCGAAAACGCTCGCTGTCTGGATCTGGGCCTCGATCTCGGCGCGCCGGACGAGTCGCCGGTCGACCGTCCTCACGCGGCTCCCGCCGCGGTGCGCGCTTCGCGCGGTGGAACCCATCGTCGGATCGGGAGGACCGCTTGGGGCGCTCACTTCGATCCAACTGCGGCGCCGCCGCCTCACGCTCCTCCAGCAGCAGCGGCTTGTCGCCTAGGAACAGTTGGGCCAGGGCGGCCGCGATGTCTAGCTCAGCAACGTCGTGTTCGTCGCGATACTGCTCAAGCAACCCGCGCATAAAGGCGGTCTCGCCGGCAGCGAGCGTGTCGGTGATCTTCTGCTTGAAGTTGACGATGCGCTGGTTGTTCACCGCCTGCGTGCTCGGCAGGGCTAGGCGCTCGATCCGCTGGCGCGTGGCCCGCTCAATGGCGTACAGCAGGCGCTTTTCGCGCGGCGCGACGAAAAGTATCGCATCTCCCTGGCGCCCCGCACGACCGGTGCGACCGATGCGGTGGATGTAGGCCTGCGGATCGTTGGGAATGTCGTAGTTGATCACGTGGCTCAGGCGATCCACATCGAGGCCGCGGGCGGCCACATCGGTCGCCACCAGGATATCGAGGGAGCCACCGCGGAAGCGTTCGATCATCTGCTCGCGGTGCTTCTGCGCCATGTCGCCGCTCAGCGCCTCGGCGGCGTGGCCGCGAGCCTGCAGGCGTTCAGCCAGCTCTACCGTGGCCGTGCGCGTGCGCACAAAGATCAGCAACCCGTCAAAGGGCTCCACTTCCAGGATGCGCGTGAGCGCGTCGAGCTTGTGCAAACCGCTCACCTGCCAGTAGCGCTGGCGGATGGTCTCCGCGGTCGCCGTGGTGGCGCGCACGCTGATCTCCTGCGGCGATCGCAGGTGCCGGCGGGCGATGCGTTCCACCTCGGCGGGCATCGTGGCTGAGAAAAGTGCTAGCTGACGCTGCGCGGGGGTTTGCTCGAGGATCCACTCCACCTCTTCGACGAAGCCCATGCGCAACATCTCGTCCGCCTCATCGAGCACCATCGCCGACACCGCGTCCAGGCGCAGCGTGTCGCGGCGCATGTGGTCCATCACCCGCCCGGGAGTACCCACCACCACGTGCACACCGCGCCGCAATTGGCGCAGCTGCCCGCCGTACTCCTGGCCGCCGTAGATCGGCAGCACGCGAAAGCCCGGCAGATGCGCGGCATAGCGCTTGAAGGCCTCCGCCACCTGGATGGCGAGCTCGCGCGTGGGACACAGCGTGAGCAGCTGCACGCCACGGGCCTTCAGATCCAAGCGGGAAAGCAGCGGTAGGGCGAAGGCCGCTGTCTTACCCGTGCCGGTGGGCGCGTGGCCGAGCAAATCGCGCCCAGCCGAGAGCGGCGGGATGGCTTGCGCTTGGATCGGCGTGGGGCGCTCGTAGCCCAGGGCGTCGAGGGCCTGCACGACATCAGGCGCGAGGCCGAGTTCGCGAAATGCGGGCGTGGAGGTGGCGTCGTCGGGGGCCATAAGATCTCTGCGAGGTGAGGTTCGGGAACGTCGCGCGGAGGCGGCGTGGGTCGCGCATCATACTCCTGCCGGCGCCGCACCGCTCAGCAGGTGGGGCGAAAACCGGGTTAGACTCGGCCGCTGCCACTCACCGGACGGAAGCGCAGCGCCTATGGATTCCCTCGTCAGCACTCTCAACGGCTTCATCTGGAGCCCCGCACTCATCTACCTTCTCTTGGGTGCCGGCCTGTTCTACTCGGTGCTGACACGCTTTGTCCAAGTTCGCTTGCTGGGCGAGATGTTGCGCTTGCTGTTCAGCGGCAAGGGCTCGGACAGCGGCATCTCCTCCTTCCAAGCCCTCTCAGTTTCCCTCTCCGGACGCGTCGGCACCGGCAACATCGCCGGCGTGGCCGCCGCCATCGGCTTCGGCGGTCCGGGCGCCGTGTTCTGGATGTGGATCGTGGCCTTCCTCGGCGCCTCGACCGCCTACGTAGAGTCCACCCTCGGCCAGATCTACAAGGAAGTGGACGAGGGCGAGTACCGCGGCGGGCCGGCGTACTACATCGAGAAAGCCATGGGCCAGGCCTGGTACGGCTGGGCCTTTGCGCTGATCACCTTGCTGTCTTGCGGCTTCCTGCTGCCGGGGGTGCAGTCGAACGCCATCGGAGAGGCGATGGAAGTAGCCGTAGGCACGGGCGGTACGATCGATACCTTCTTCGGCCCTGTCGGCGTCACCAAACTCATCACGGCGACGGTCCTTGTCTCACTGCTTGGCATCGTCATCTTCGGCGGTGTGAAGCGCATCGCTAAGGTCACCCAAGTGGTGGTACCGCTGATGGCGCTAGCGTACGTCATCAGCGCTGTGATCATCGTTGCACTGAACATCGGCAAGGTGCCCCAGATCCTTGGCATGATCGTGGGAGACGCCTTCACGCCCATGGCCGGCTTCGGGGCTGCCATCGGCTGGGGGGTCAAGCGCGGCGTTTATTCGAATGAGGCTGGCCAGGGCACGGGCCCGCATGCCGCTGCTGCGTCTGAGGTTGAACATCCGGCACAGCAGGGGCTGGTACAGGCCTTCTCCGTGTATATAGATACCCTGTTCGTCTGCACGGCCACCGCGTTGATGATCCTGATCACCGGCGCCTACAACGTGAGCAATCCAGACGGCGGCTTTCTGGTGCAGAACCTCTCGCCGATGGTCGAGGCAAACAGCTCCGCCTTCACACAGTACGCGGTGGAAAGCATGCTGCCTGGCCTTGGCAAGCCGTTCGTTGCTGTGGCCTTGTTCTTCTTCGCCTTCACCACGATGCTCGCCTACTACTACATCGCCGAGACAAATGTGGCCTACATTCGCCGCACGATTCGCATCCCGGGTGAGCTGCTCGTGCTCAAGCTGGTGCTGATGGGGGCGGTGTTCTACGGCACCATCCGCACGGCCACACTGGCCTGGGCTATGGGAGATCTCGGCGTGGGTCTGATGGCGTGGCTGAACGTAGTCGGCATCCTGATTATCTTCTTTATCGGCAAGCCGTCATTGATGGCACTGAAGGATTACGAGCGCCAGCGGCGCGAAGGCGCCACGACCTACAGCTTCGATCCCAAGAGCCTAGGGATTCGCAAGGCGCACTTCTGGGAGGACCGTTGGCGCAAGCGCTAGGCAAACGCGCTGCAGGATTATCGACTCAAGCCAGGCGGCCTGCCGAATCGCAGGCCACCCATCTTTTTCGATAGCCTAAGGTAAGTTATCTTCCGCCAGACTCTGAGTGAGCGTGATCAATCCCTCCACCCAGGGTAGAGCGATTCCCTGAAGCACGGGATCGAGCAACCAGTCTTGCGCCAGATCCTCCCCAACCACTCCATCCACGCGGGGCAACACGCGGTTGCGCAGTCGCGCGTTGGCCAGCAGGTAGCGCTGCGCATCCACCAGCCCTCGTACCTGGGTCAGCAGGGCGCAAAGTCGCTCCTTGCGTGGGGCCGCGGGCTCGAGATACGCCTCGTCGGGGAAGCCGGCGAGCAGATCGCAGACAGAAGCTACGCGCGCGGCGGGGGAGGGATCCGTACCGCGGACCACGTGCACCACGCCCACGCCCGTGAGCATCAGTTCCGCAAACCCGTCTGCGTCTAAATCCCCTACCGGCAGGGCGTCGAAGCCGAGCTGATCGCCAGAGACGCTTCCGGTCATGCTGCGGATCAGACTCTGATCACGTCCAGAGTAGAGGTAGCCCTTGCCACCCTGTACAACCGCGCCCACGCTGTGGGTATAGGCGGCGAGAAACAGATCCGAGTGACCATCGCCATCGATATCGCCGACCGTGCGGCCGATACCAAATCCGTCGTTGGCAAACTCTGCGTCGTACACCTGCAGGCGCGTGCCGTCAGCGCCAGAGAACACGTAGGCGCGGCCGTCGAGCCCTCCCAGAGCACTGTCGCTGAAGTCTCCCACGTAGGCATCGACGACGCCGTCCGCGTTCACATCGCCAGCGCGGTGCGCGAAGAACCACCCAAGGGAGCCAGCTGTCTCCAGACCTTCTAGTTCGAAGAGCGTCGAGCCATCGGCGCCGGAAAGAAGGTAGGCGAGGCCCGTGTTGCTGTCGCCGCCGGCCAGGGCACCCACCACCTGATCCGGTATGCCGTCGCCGGAGATGTCGGCCCCAAGCCCGGAGACACCGCTGCCGAAGTTATCGCCGGAGACCTCGCCTTGGACCTGCCAGAGGATGGCCCCGTCCGCACCGGACACGATGGCGACCTCGCCCTCTCCCCCGCTGCCACCGCCGATGGCGCCCACGATCACATCGTCGACGCCATCGCCGTTAAGATCGCCGGCGAGGTTGATGTCGTAGGCGAATACGGAGCCCGGCACGCCGTTCAGGTCGATGAGGATCTCGTGGGTGGCACCGGACACGATAAGTAAGCGGCCGAAGGCTTGCACACCGTCAGCGAAGGGCCCCCCGGTGGCGTAGTCAGGCACGCCGTCACCATTCACATCGCCCAAGCCGACCACGGAGAAGCCAAGGCCATCTCCCGGATTGCCTTCGATCGCATTGAGCAGCTCGCCGCTGGCACCGGAGTAGACGTAGACCTTTCCGCTGAATGCTCCGCCCGGGAAACCGGGCGCGCCGATGATGTAGTCAGGCCGCAGGTCGCCGTCGAGATCGCCGAGGGCCTCAGCGACAAAACCGAAGCTGTCGAGCGGATTCTCCTCAAAAAGCGTGGTCAAGACCTCTACGCCAGGCTCCACGAACGGCTGAGCCGCGGCGCTCGGCAACAGCAGTGGCAACACCGCTAGCGTTCCCAGGGTCGACACCACGCGCATTGCGATACCCGGGGGCTGAGCTCCGTCAGTCGAGGTTGGTTTGGACATGCGAATCTCCTTCGTTGGCTGTGGTATGGCTCAGCGCCCACCATCGGCCATTGCGTCGGCTGCGCGTGGGCGCAGCGGCGATTATTCGAAGGAGCTGCTCGGATCAGCTATCAGATTCTTGCGCAGTTGCGCGACCAACGAGCCGCTAGCGCGGCGACGAAAGCGCGAGGGCGACATGGCGAAGGCGGTGCGAAAGCGTGCGCCAAAGTGGCTGTGGCTGGAGTATCCGAGCTCCAGAGCGATGGCAGTCAAGGGCGCAGTGGTGTCGGTGAGCCACTGCAGGGCACTGCGCAAGCGCAGCTGATCTCGGTAGCGATGGAGGGAGGTGCCGAAGCAGCTACTGAAGGTCCTGCATAGGTGATACTCAGAGCAGGAAAGCTGCTCAGCCAGCGTAGACAGGTTCGCCGGCGTGGCGTACTGCAGCGCCAGCAAGCGGCGCGCAGCGTTGGCCAGCTCGACGCGCGCTCGCGGCCGCGACCGTGCAACGCGAGCGCCCCGCCCCGGCACCTCGGGAGGAACCCGTTGCACCACCTTGGCCAGCACTCGCAGGGCGAGCTCATCCACCAGCAACAGATCCGGCTGCGGTGTGCCATCGAGATAAGTGACCAGCTGGCGCTGAAGCAGGTACGTCCGTCGATCGGCGAATGCGTGGTTGGTGTGGAAGGGGCGCTCCACGCGCTCGAGCACACTCGGGTCCCGCCGTGCCATGACCTCCACCACCGTGGCGTCCCCAAAGGCGAACCACTCGCAGCGGTCCCCTTCTTGTGAATTGGCCTCGCGACGGTACTCCTGACGGTCGTTGTACAGCACGGCAGTGTTCGGATCGGCGACTAAGGGCCGCGCGCCGGTCTGCTCAATGATGACGCTCGTGCGGGGGAACACCACTAGATTTCCGTTGTTCACGGCGCCCCCGTGGAAGGCGGGGTGGCCCAGGGGACAGCGGAACTTCCCGATCGCCAGCAGCGGGCTGCGGTAGATGCGCCGCTCCGGTGCCAGGTATCGCTCGGGATCAGCAGGATCATTGCCGGGCGGGCAGCTGGGCATAGTACTCACGCATGAGATGTCCGGTTTATTCGACCTGTGGTGCGCGCGGAGATTCCCCAAGCACGCACCCGATCCAAGAGCGTCCCAGCGAATGCCGTTTGCTGCAATGCAGAAAACTGCCTACCCAACGCCACCTAGGGCAGTGGTGCTAAGGGCCCGCAATCACCAATGTCTCTGTTAGGCAAACTAATTTTTTCGATAGCTTCACCGACCTCTGGCGCCGCGCGCGACCACCCCAGCACACGATTGGGACAGGCATCCCAACCGCGCCCAAAGTGGCCATTCGATGCAAGCGGGAGCATTGGCAATCCCGTTTAGAGGTTGGCTATAGTCGGCGGGAGATGCCGGCTAGACGCCGAGCAAAAATAATAAGTTAAATTCAAGGAAGAACAGATGTCGGCCACGGAAGCGCAAGCTGCAGTAGGGATCGAGCATCAGGCCACCTCCCAGGTCTACGCCCCAGAGGAGAATCCGTACCGCACTGTGATGGTGGACATAACCCACCGCTGCAACATGGAATGCCGCAACTGCTACATCCCAAACCGGCACATCCCAGACATGGACGCCGACTGGCTGATCGACACCATCTCACGCTTCCCACGACGCACGCACATCCGCCTGGTAGGCGCCGAACCCACCGTGCGTAAGGACCTGCCAGAGTTAATCCGCCGCGTACGCGATGCAGGCCACTTGCCGATGATCCTCTCCAACGGCTTGAAGCTCGCCAACCGCCAGTACGTGCGCAAGCTCAAGGAGGCCGGGTTACGTACGGTGTACCTCTCCTTCAACGGTGGCTTCGACGACGACGCCTACGATGCTATCGACGACCTTCGCTGCGCTAAGCGAAAAGCCGCAGCGCTCGACAGCCTGTGCGCTGAGAACATGTACATCTCACTTGGGGTGATCCTGGCCCGTGAGGTGAACGAACACGTGATCGGTCCAGTCTTTCGCGCCGCGGCCGCGCGCCGAGCGGTGCGTGAGCTGCACCTACGCTCCATCGGGCCGATCGGCCGCTACATGGAAAGCCCTCCCCTGCAGATGGCAGAGATGGTCGACCGGCTCGTACTGCACACAAGCCTCGACCGCTCACTGGTCGGCGACTATGAAGGCCAGGGTCACATCGACTTCGCGGTCGACGGCCTTCGGATGCAGATCACCCAGTGGCCTGATCTGGAGAGCGCGACGCGCGGTCGCCTGGCGCCGGACGGCACCCTGCAGCCTGCCTTCGAGCACGTGCTCGTCAATGAAGGCGGCTACTGAGCCTCGGAAGGTCGGCGATGACTAGCGGCGTCAGCGTCGAGCTTGGCGAGGACACGAGCGCACTGCTCGTGGTGTTCTCAGGCCTCGCCCAGCGCTGGGGCATGGGCGGGCACGAGTTTGCCGGCACCGCAAACCGCTTGCGCTACAGCCGTATCCTCTGCCGCGATGTGCACGATCGGGCCTACCTTGAAGGCTTCGACTCCTCGACGCCCTGCCTAGACGCCGCTCTCGATTGGCTACACGGGCAGATCGAGCGCCTCGCCCCCAAGCGCACGCTGTTCATCGGTAACTCCGTCGGCGCTTTCGCTGCCCTGCTCTACGGACACCTGCTCGGCGCCGATACGGTGCAGGCTTTTGCCCCGATCACATGCCTCACGCAAGACTACGCCGAGCGCCACCGCGAGCTCGACGAGGAAAAGCGTGCCTGGTACCAGCAACTCTGGTCACTGCCCACTACGGCACAGGACAACTTCGACCTCGCCCAGGTGCTGGCCACTCACAATGGGCACACGCACTACCATGTACATCACTGCACCGGCTGCGCTAGCGACCGGTACGCCGCTAACCACCTAGCGCAGACAACAGGTGTGCACCTACACCAACACGACTGCCACAACCACCTCGTCTCGCGTCATCTCGCCCGACGCGGGCTGCTGTTCAAGTTGCTACGACCGGAGAATCAGGATGCGGTACGGACACTGCTCGAAGACCTCGACACGCAGGGCCAACGAGATGCTGGGTAAGCGCGCGGCGCGCGCGATCTCGGTGGCGCTCATGTTGGCGATCGCCCCTGCGGGATGGCTTGGCGCTCAGGAGTGCGACACCCCCTTCGAGCAGGTGTCTGAAGACGGCTTCGGGGATAGCAACAACCGCTACGCTTGGAGCATGGCCGTGTTCGGCAATCACCTCTACGTGGGCACACTGAACCGCCTGGCAGGCGCCCAGATCTGGCGCTACGACGGTAGCGTGTGGGAGCGAGTGGTCACCGACGGCCTCGGCAGCGTCGAGAACGAGGGCGTGCGCAACCTCGCCGTCTGCCGTGGCGCCCTTTACGCGGGCACGGACAACCTTACGGAAGGTGCCCAGCTGTGGCGCAGCGCCGACGGGGTGACGTGGAACGTGGCCGCCGATGGCGGCATCGGCGACCCCACCGTGCGCAGTGTGCGCTCCCTAACCTGCGCCACCTTTAGCGACGTTGAGTACCTCTACTTCGGCGCCCAAGACACGGAGGGGGGCGCCAAGCTGTTTCGAACGCGCGAGCAGGGTATCCAGCCCCTAGTGCTGAACGGCTTCGGGGATGCGCGCAATGATTCCATTCACGAGATGGAGTTCTTTCAGGGCGCTCTGTACGCGGGCACACGCAACGCCGCCGACGGGCTACAGATCTGGCGCACCTTCGATGGTGTGAGCTTCAGCGCCGTGGTCGGCCCCACGGCTAACACGCCGGGCGGCTTCGACTACGAAAGTACAGGCGCAGTAGTCGATCTGCACACCTTCCAGGACCAACTCTACGTGGGCACGATCAACGCCTTCAACGGGTTCGGCGTCTGGCGCTCACCGAACGGCGAGCAGTGGGAGAAGATCGGCGCCGATGGCTTCGGGGTGCCGGGCAATGACTACTCCTGGCGCTATATCACCTACGAAGATCAGCTCTGGCTCGGCACCCTGAACGCGTTCTCGTTCTTTGGCTTCTCAACGGGTGCGGGCGTGTGGCGCAGTGCGGACGGGCAGCAGTGGGAAGAGCTCGTCGGCAGTCCTCGTGCCACTTACCTGGGCTGGGGCTTTGGCGATAGCGCAAACATTGGCACCCGCTCACTCGCTGAGTTTCAGGGGCAACTCTACTTAGGCACCGCCCAGGACTCGCGCCCATTCGCGCCGCGCATGGGCTTGGAGGTGTGGCGCTGGCGTAGTGGGCAGGAGTGCGCGCCGACCGCGGACTAGGTCCGTGCGCAACTGGGGTATTACGCCCTCGCTCAGAGAGAGGCGATCACCGCGTCTACATCCTCGTCCTCGAGGGCGTAGAGCGCGTCGGGGAAACAGGTGATCGTGTTGCCGACGCTGCCCCGGTTGGCAAAACCGATCGCATCCCGCCGCGGATCGAAGCGGGACGAACGCTGCCTCAACACGATGATGCTGTCTCGACGCAGGCCAACGCAGGACTTCGCCAACACCAGCAGATGGGGGCGACGGCGAACATCCATCAAGATCATGCGTTGATTGAGGGGCTTGAAGTTGCGCACGTGATCCCAACGCACGTGGTCGACGGGCTGCGCGTGGGCAGGCACGTACACCATCTCTTGGCGTCGTGCGTAGTCGCTTCCGGTCGTCCCGCAAGCCGAAAGCAAGGTCACCACCGCGAGCGCCCCTAGCAGGGTGCAGCCGCGCCGAAGACGTCGTGGGATAAGCAAGCACATGGCACAACCTGAGCCGAAGTAGGACATCGATGCTAGGACGCGACTCGCCGCTAATGCCACTTGAACCTCACTAACTGAGAACTGGGCCTCAGATCGCCAAATCCTCGTGCACCGCAACCAACCGTAAGCCCCTGATCCCACTGAAAGCCACGCCATAGTTGATGCACCGCGATGCGGCGCCCAGTGAATTTTTTCATCAGGTAGTGCGCTCAGTAGTGGCAACGATTGCGCCTTGCGCTGCGGCATGTGCGTGTGGCGACTTGGCTGGGCATCCTGCCGCTATCCAACCGACTGCGACGCCCTGTCGAACACCTGTATGGAGTCGTGCCGGCGTGATTCTGCATAGATCTGAAGCGGCAAGGCATCCGACCCTGTGCGCACCGCGGCCACCAACGCCGTGACCGCTGCCTGCCGCGATCACCTGCATAGGCTCGAGGGTACTGGCCAGCGCTTTGCTGGTGGCCTGCGCCTGCGCGATCGCCCCTTCCGAGGGCCAGCGCTGCCCCGATACCTCACCGATAAGATCTCCTAGCGCCCCGCAGCTCTCTTTGAGGTCCGCACGAGCATCCGCGTAAGCGCCTCAAACGCCATCGATACGAAATGTTAGCTTTCTGATGGCAGAAGCACGCTCCGATGCATGGAGAGCCCTCGACTGCGAATCGGGTTTTGCGGCGGCGTTGCTGCTGGCACGGGTAGCGTGGCGAGCGGACTGGTGGCTCGGCTCCTAGAGGCGACGCGTCAAGCGGAGGCGAAGTAAGCGTACCAGACGATCAGCAACAGGAGTCGAGCTGTCACGGCACCCCGGGTGAGCACGGCCCCGAGCAGGGAGAACGTTGCCACCCCCACAGCGATTGCCGCCATCTGCGCCAGGAGATGAGTTGATCCGGTGAGCGCTGCACTTAGGGCCGAAGGCAGCTGGAGCAGCGCCCCGAGCAGCACGGCGGCGGCCAGGAAAGCCAAGCGCCCACCCTGCTGCGCCATCAGAGTGGTGCGAAGAAATGCAGGAAGATCGCCCCCCTCCCAGCGAGCCGCGGCGGCGGACAGAGGGAATATCAACAGCAGGAACAGCGCTGGCCCAACCACCTCACGATAGGGCAAGCCCCAGCCCGCGAGGGCCAAGCCGACCATGGCGCCGGCCAGCCATCGCGGACGCAGCAGCAAATTCAGATGGCTCGCGAAGAGGTGGCCGGAGCCAAGCGTCACCCGGCGTGCCGCAACGTAGGTCACATCCCGCCGCGGTGTGTCCTCGATGCGGGCAGGCTTTTGCGCTGACGCGCGCAAGTGATGCGGTGCCATGAGCGACCCGGCCAGTACCGCGATCGAGGCGGCCACGCCGAGCCAGATCAGCCGGGACACGACGAAGGGAATTGCCAGCGTACCGCGCAGGGCATCGAACTCGATCAGCTGTGCCGTAGGCGGACCGCCCCCCACCGTAAGGTCCGTGACCGGCACGTCCACCGCCTTCACTACCGGATAGATCATACCGAAGGGATCGGTTAGGGGAGACGGTGCCTCGATGGCCCCGGAAGCGGCGACCAGGGTGACCGGCAGCGCCAGACTCAAGATCCAGTAGAAGAAGAACGTCACATCGCCGCCCCAGCCCCGCGTGAAGGGCAGTGCCCCTAGCACCGCTCGTACGCTCGCCGTCAGGGCCACTGCGGGCCCCGCCGTCAGCCACAGGCAAGCGGCCATCGAGGCAAAGTCCGGCAGCAACGACAGCACCTGTGCCTCAGCGCGCAGGAACATCAGAATGGTACCAGCCAAGGTGAGAGCGACGAGTAAGAGCCACAGGGCTGCCGTATCCGCCAGCCAACCACCTAGGGCGAGCGCCACACGGGAGTGCGCCAGCGTATCGGTCACCTGCCAGGGACGGCGCCGGGTCGGACCTACACGCAGGAGTATGTAGGCGAGCGGCGTCAGTACCGTAGCTGTGATCATACCGAGCTCGAAACCCAGCACAGGGGGCGTCAGGATCGGGGCCGCGCCATTGACCAGCAGAACCGAGTAGGCGGACTCGTGGACCGGCACCATGAAGTGAGCCGCGATCGGCGTGGCCAGGGCGACGTACAGGAGGGCAGGACTGCGGCGATAGCGCACGAAGTCAGTGAGCAGCGCGCTGCTCAATACCGCAAGGGACTTCACGAACAAGGCCGCAGGGAGCGCTCGGTCACTACGTATGCCGCGAGGGGCACGCTGTCAAAGTGAGCGCGCAGATGAGTCGTTAGCAGCACCACCGTGTGCTCCGCACGCGCAGCTACAAGGCTTGCCACCTGGGCTGCCGTCTCCCCATCCAGCTCTGCCGTGGGCTCGTCTAGGACGAGCAGTTCCGGTGCCCCCAAAAACGCCTGGGCTAGCACCAAACGACGGCGCATGCCTCCGGAGAACGCCATGATGCGCTTGCTCGCATCAGCACCTAAGGCGAGCTGCTCGAGCAGGCCGAGGCTGTGCGAGCCCGCCCGCCCGAGTCCTTTGAGCGCCGCCATGTGCGAGAGGAACTCGAGCGCCGTTAGGTCGAGCGGTAGGTCCACGCTCTGCGGCGCATAGCCAAGCACACGCCGTAGGGCCTTGCGGCTACGCGGCAGGGGTGTGCCATTCCAGCGCACGACGCCACTCGCCGCCCTCTCAGCCGTCGCGCACAGACGCAGCAAGGTGGACTTACCCACGCCGCTCGGTCCCGTGAGCAAGTGCACGCCGGCACCGAAGGTCTGGTGAATACCCTCGAACACGATTTGCTTCGCGTAGCGTTGGCCGATTCCGTCGAGTTCCAGCTTAGGCACGGTTCTGATCATCCGTCTTGATGGTCGTTTGCCAGGGTAGCCTGGCGCGCGCGGAGCCTGGCGCGATTCGCTCCTCGCCATCGCAACCCAGCCCTGGCACACCGAGCTTCCTACGTACGCGACCCAGGAGTCGGTCCCCGCTATGGCCGAGTTCACTCAATGAGGGCGATCGCTACCTGAGATACGTGGATGGCGACAAGCTCGCACGCTGCGGCATCGACGCCCAGGTCGCCGCGCGAGGCATTTTCGGCGCGAAGAAGAACACCGAAGAGCATGCTGAGGCTGTACCGGGCGCCGTCAGGAGGACGGCTCGGGCGGCCTGTCACCGGCGTAGCGCACGATGTCGCCATCTGACAGGACCCCGCGCACACCGCCGATCTGGGCCCGCTCGCTGACGAACACGCGAGCAGGCGCCTCGAAGAACAGCTCGCCCTTCACCTGACTTCCGGGCCCAACCACGATCGTCGGCTCCTCCGCCGACATCCCGCGATCGGGTTTCTCCACGCGAAGATCACCGCCGATCACACTCTGCTCGGCCAGCTCGATATCAGCGCTCACGGTGGTGACATCCCCCTCCACCTGCGCGGCGCGTAGGGAGACCCCGCCCGCCACGATATCCACGTCCCCCCCCACCTTGGCACCGGGCGCCAGGTCGATATCGCCGTTAACCAACTTGATCGACTTTTCAAGCTCCGCATCCTGGCCTAGGTCGATGTCGCCATTGACGCTCTTGATGCTGCGCGCGGTTGCCTTATCGCCGAGACTGACGGATCCGTTCACCGTGTTCGCGCTGCGCACGCTGGCACCGTCGTCAATGGTAATGTCGCCGTTGACTGTGGATGCATCGCCGTTCACTTGCGCATCCTCGCCGATGTCGATCGAGCCGTTTACCACCGCCGCACCGCGCGAGGACTCGTTGGGGCCGATGGCGATGGACTCGTTGATACCGACGTTGCAACCGGACAGGAGTAGCGCCGCGATCGCGGCTGCTGCCGGCGCCCGCACCCCGGTGACGAAAGCGTTCATAGCCAACTCTCCTTGGATCGATCCTGAGTCTGCGCCTGATCATATCAGGCCTCCCAAGGAGCGCGACGCAGGCGAGCACAACAACGCGGCGGACAAGGCGGAGCTGAGCGACCGCGCGCTACGGATAGGTCGCGAAGGCGCTGCATCGCGACAAGCTAGGTCGCCGTCACCTCCGCCCGGATTAGGTCAAGCGCGATGTGCGCTAGCGCACCGTTTTGATGCAGCTCGCTGTCGCGAACGTCCCATCCGTTGAAGGCGATCACATTCGAGCGGCGGACGGATAGCAATACTTCGAGGCGATCCGATGTGAGCGTATCGCCACAGCGCATCGAGAACGGCACACCTGTCGCGAGGCAGGGTCGCAAAGCCACCGGTCCCCACTTCGCGAGGTGGGGACAGCGGAGCTGCCGAAGGCGCCGAGCCTGTGAAATCCGCTCGAGCTCTCCGGGCTACCCGGTTCTCCCGCACTGTCGCGCACGACCCGAGCGAGCGTCCGCATCGTACGGATCTGAAGCGGACTATCCGTATCGATAACTATCTCTGTGGGGAGAACCTCGAATGACGCGACAACGTTTACTCGCACTGCTCACCTGCGCGCTTCTTGCGCTTGGGCTGAGCGCTTGCGGCGGTGGCTCGACGGGCGGTGGTGGCACCGGCGGCGGCAACACGGGCGGCGACACCGGCGGTGGCGGCGCAGGTGGTGACACCGGTGGCAGCGATACCGGTGGCGATGATGCCGGCGACGACACGGGCGGCGGCGATACGGGTGATGATTCCGTTGCGCAGACCGTCACCGTCAGTGGTGTGGTCACCGATGCGCCGATCGCCAACGCCATCGTCACCCTGACGGTGGACGGCCAGCAGTTCGAAGCGCCCACCCCTACCGACGCCAACGGCGCCTACACGGTGGAAATCTCGAGTACGGATCCAGATGCGCTGGTGCTGTGCGAAGCGGTCGACCCCAACGGCGCCGCCCGGTTCACTGCCCTGCTCGATGACTTCGAAGGCTTCCAGGAAGCGGCCAACGAGGAAGGCGTAGTGGAGGCGGTGGACATCACCAACGTCACTACTGCCCAGTTCGTGCTCGCGACGCAGCTCACCGACGACGGCCAAATCGACGACCTCGACGAGCTAGAGACGGCCGCTGAGATGGTTGACGCCGATGAACTCTTGGAGCTGTCTGCCGCCATCAAGGTGGTGGTCGAGGCCATCGAGGGAGTCACCCTGCCCGAGGGCATCGACGACACGCAGGCGCTCGCGGAAGCGATCGCCGAGGGCACTACCACCTTCGTGGAGGACCTCGAGGTCACCAACCCCGGCACGCTCGACGAGGCGGTGGACCTGGTGCTCACTGACGGCAACGCCACTGTCGCTTGGACCGAAGAGACCGTCCCGGGCGTCTACATGCCGAGTGATGACGACTCCGTCTTCGTGTTCTTCGCCGGCGGCCAAGGCCTACGCCAAGACTTCGGCTTCGACGACGATGGCGAACTCGACGACGACTTCGAGCGCGACGGCAACGACGCGCCAGAGGTTTGCCTACCGCCCCCTGACGGCGCGGCACCGCCGCCTGTCGAGGAAGATGACGGCGTTGATGAGGACGCATTAGACGACGGCACGGGCGATGGCTTCGACGACAGCGTCGAGAACGACGACGGCTCCGGCGTCGGTGAGGACGGCGTAGCACAAGACGATGCAGGTGTCGCTCCGGGCGAGGATCCCACCGGCGGGTCCGATACCGGTGAAGAGCAGTTCTGCGAAGGGTTCGAGGACGATCGTGACGTCGGCGACCGCGACGACTACGACGATTACTACGACGCCGTCCCTGCCGAGGACTTCACCTGGTCCATCAACGAGGCAGGTCAGCTGCGCATCGATTTCACTGAGGCCGACGGCACGGTCGAGTTTGAGCTAGTGACTCTGATTGCTGTCTCCGGCGATGTAGTCAAAGTGTCCGTAGAGCGCAGCGGCGATGACGAGCCTTCGGGCGAGGCGGAAGAAGAGGACGGCCCGCAGACCGACTCCGCCGTGTTCCTACGCTTCGCCGACATGGGCTTCGATACCGCCACCGTCCCAGGCACCTACACCATCTTTGAGGTGGAGTTCGAGGACGATGAGGCTGAAGAGAACGCTTTCGAAGACGACCATGAGGAAGCCCTCGTCTTCCTCGGCGACGGCAACGGCTACGAGCTCGACCTCGAGAGCGGCTTCCAGGACGGCGGCTTCACCTGGCGGGTCGACGATAGCGGCGTGCTGAACCTCGCCGAAGCCGACGGCGAGAACGCTACGATGACCCTCCTCGACCGTACCAGCACGGGCCTGCTCACAGTGCTCGTGGTGGCTACGGAACTGGAGGACGACGGCACCAGTTTCCGAGAGATATTTGTAGAGACCCTGCAGTACTCGGAAGAGATCGCTGAAGGCCCGCAGCCCGACGCCGCCAATACGGCAGCACTGGCTGGCAAGACCTACGCCCAGGTCGATGACCAGGAGATTGGCCTGTTCACGTTCGGTGCCGACGGCACCTTCACCGAGATCTTCGAACGCCGAGAGATCGGCGGCTACGACTTCGGTGAGGACGAAGGCCAGTGGATCATCGACGGCCAGGGCGTACTCAGCGTGAACTTCGAAGACGACGATGACGATGTCGCCAACGTTCTTGTGGTGGCAGGCCTCGGCGAGGATCAGATGACACTGCTGGTGGAACCCGACGAGCAGCGCTCCATCGTGGTCGATCGGGTGACGAGCTTCGACGAAGAGAACCTCCTAGGTTTGTGGATCGAGCAGACCCTCGCTGGCGAAGAAACGGCGATGATCCAGTTCGAGGGCGGCGGCTTCGGCGTATACGATATCCAGGGAGAGAACCCGACGGAGTTCGAGTGGGCCGTCGACGATGAAGGCACTTTGCACGTCTTCCCGATCGCCGGACCTGAGGACCCGGAGGGCATACTCACCGTGACCTTCTACAAGCTGGCCTCAAGCGATGAGAACATCCTGCGGGTGGTGCAGGTGTTCCGCGTAGACGGTGAGCTCGACCCGCAGCTTAGCGGCGGGCCGGACGAGGAGGATGAGGCCTTCGCCGACGAGCAGGCGCCGAATGTGCTCGTGAGCGTGACGCTCTCGCGCCTGCCCTAAGCGCTAGCGACAACACTCTCCAGTTGGGGGCGACCGCGTATGCGGCGCCCCCTTTTTCATTCATCCATGGAGGGCTGGCGCGCAAGGCGGCCACCGGCAGCGCCAAGAACGGCCTAAGCGAACCTAGTGGTCGCCCACTCCGGGGCGAATGCGGCGACGGCCAGGCCCACCGCGATGACCCCGAAGAAGGCGATTCCCACCGCTCGCTTGCGCACTTCAGGATGCACGATAAGGACTGCGGCTGCACCGGCATTGGAGACGATCCCCATTGCCACAACGGCCGCCGGAAACACACCGGCTTGAGCCGCCAAAGCGCCCGCCCCATACGCCACGAGGAGCGCGGAAATGGCCACGCCGTAAAGGCGATAGAGCAAAGCGGAGCCCGGACCCGCACCGGAGAGTTCATCCAGACGCTGGGGCGCGAGCAGCAGTAGCGGCGCCGCGACTACCACAGCGGTAACGGCTATCATCACGAGGAGTAGTAGCGTTAGTGGCGTCATGGCCCTTTCCCGTCGCCAACGGTGTGTTGGGCTGATGCCGGCACCAAGCGGAATGTTCAGGTGTTCCGGCCGCAGCGCTTGTGTAGCGTGCGTCGAGTGAACGCCCAGGTTGAGGATTACCGCAGCGCGTCCACCAACCAGGCGCGCGCCGCGCGCCAATGACGCTTGACAGTCGCCTCAGAAATCCCGAGCGCCGTACCGACTTCGTGGTTGGTAAGCCCGGCGAAGAATTTCACTTCCACCACCTGTGCGAGGGGCGGCGAGATCGTGGCGAGCTCCGACAGCGCCGCATCGACCGCCAACACCGACAAGGTCTCTTCCCCGTCTGTGAGGTGACTGGTAGCTAGGGTGATCTCCTGGCCATCACGCTTGCCCGCTCGCTGCCGGCGCGCTTCGTCCACGAGAATGCGCCGCATCATCGTCGCCGCCAGCGCTGCGAAGTGAGCACGGTCCTGCCAGTCCATCTGCTTGAGACCGAACATGCGGATAGCGCACTCGTTGACTAGCTCGGTTGGCTGCATGCCCTGGCGCTGGCGATCATGCCGCAACAGGTTGGCGGCGATCTTGCGCATCGGCTCGTAGGTGAGCCCAAAGAGCTTATCGCGCGACGCCACATCCCCTTCCATCCAGGCGTGGAGCAACTGGGTGAGATCCTCATCGAGATTCATTGCGTGCTGCGGCGATCGACCAAAAGGCAGAGTATACGTGGGCATCTGCGGCGGTGGCAGGCGCCAACGGGGCGTCCAGCGAGACTCCTTACAGCCGCAGCCCTCGAAGTGCACCCACCGGAAGAAATCGCCTAAGGTGCATTCGGTGATGTCGCCATGGACACGCAAGACTATGGAAAGAGAACTCCAAGCCAGGGCCCTGGCCCTTTTCCAAGAGGCCATCGCCCAACCCGATGGTACCCGCGAGCATTGGCTGGGCCTGCAGTGCGGCGATGACGCCCAGTTGCTGGCCACCGTGAGGCGCTTGCTCGCCGCAGATGCTGCCAATACCGACCGTCTGCGCACGGGCGGGGCCCTATCTGCCACGAGCGAGCCGATGCCGGAGCAGCTCGGGCCCTACCGCATCGTCGATACGCTCGGCGCGGGTGGAATGGGTATCGTTTATCGCGGTGAGCGTGACGACGGGGCCTTCGAGCGCACGGTGGCGATCAAGCTAATTGGCGCGGGGGCCAGCGCGTTCAGCGACGAGGCTCAGCGGCGCTTCGCCAACGAGCGCCAGATCCTAGCCCGAATGAACCATCCGAACGTGGCCCAACTGCTCGATGGTGGCACGGACCAGGGCCGCACCTTCCTAGTCATGGAGTACATCGACGGCGCGCTGCTGGTACACGACACCGAGCGCCCCCGCAACAGCACCGTGGCGCTGTTCGCCAAGGTCTGCGACGCCGTCGCCTTCGCCCACGACAACCTGGTGCTACACCGGGACATCAAGCCGGGCAACGTACTGGTGGACAAGAGCGGCGAACCCAAGCTCCTCGACTTCGGCGTAGCCAAGCTGAACCAGGCTATCGCCGGCGTCGGCACCCTCGATCTGACCGGCGCAGCTCAGGCACCGATGACGCTCACCTACAGCGCCCCGGAGCGCTTGCACGGCGATGCCGCCACCATCAGCACCGATGTGTACTCTCTGGGCGTTTACCTGTTCGAGCTGCTAAGTGGTGAGCGCGCCTTCGACCTGAGTGGCCTCACGCTCGCCCAGGCCCATCGGGAGGTCATCGAGGCAGATCTCGCGGGACGCTATGACGGGCCAAAGGACCTCGCGCAAATCATCGCGAGCGCCACGCACTCGGACCCGACGCGCCGCTACGCGTCAGCAGCCGCCCTCGCTGCTGATCTGCGCGCCTTCCTCGCGCGCAAACCGATCAGCGCACGTTCCGATGACTGGCGCTACCTAATCGGTCGCTTCGTGAGCCGCTATCGTGAGGGCGTGATCGCGGCGAGCCTTGCCTTGGCCGCACTCGTCGCCTCGCTCATCGCCACCAGCCAGGCGTATCTAGAGGCAGACCACCAAAGCCAGATCGCGCAACGCGAACGTGACACGGCGCAGGACACGGTCGACTTTCTAACGTCTCTACTCGCCGAAGCCAATCCCTGGGAGAGTGGTGAGCAAGAGCTAACCGTAAAGGACATCCTCGGCATCGCTTCCGAGCAGGTGCCGTCCATTTCCAGCCCCGTGGCCAGAGCCTACGTGGAGAGTGCCCTGAGCCGCGTGCACGATGGGCGGGGTGAGTACGCACAGGCGCTGACCTACGCACAAGCCGCCATCGATAAGCTCGAAGGCACCGGCGTGAGCGATGCTCGCAAGGCGCTCGCCTTCGCTTGGTACGGACTGGTGCTGCACAACAATGATCAGAATGCGCAGGCACGCGATGCCTTACGGGAGGCGCTGTCACTGACGGCGGATTTACCTGCGCGTGGCGGCTCCACGGCACTGGCCGCCTACGCCACTCTCGGCGCGGTCTACGAAGACCTCAACCAGGAGGAGCAGGCGGAAGCGCTCTACCACGAAGCGATCGACTTCTACGAGACAACGGCGCTCGACGACGGGCCACAGTTCGCGCAAGTACTCAACAACCTCGGTCGCCTACACCACAAGCGCAGCGAGCTCGAAACCGCCGCCGAGCTCTACGGCGAGGCCCTGAGTCATTTGACGGAGCGCCCTGTGCAGCGCGCGATCGGACTCGCCAATCTCGCCGGCGTGTACGGCGAACTCGAGCGCACGCAGGCGGCTCAGGAGATGTACCGCGAGTCGCTGACGGCGTTCGAAGCGTCAGTGGGCTTGGCGCACCCACAAGCGATCATCACCGGCACCGGCTTTGCGCACTTCCTAGTCAATGACGATCGCGTGCCTGAAGCCGAAACGCAGATCGCACTCACCCTAGCGCAGGCGGCGACCGCCCTCGCCCCCGATCACTTCATTACGGCGTACGTGCAGAACATCGCCGGCATCACCTACTGCACCGGCTCGAAACCGCAGCTGGGGCTCACCATGGCGGAGCGCTCGCTGGCGACCCGACGCCAGATCTTGCCTGAGGGGCATTGGACCATCGCCTCGGGCGAGAGCGTACTGGGGCTCTGCGCCGGGAGGACAGGGGACTACGAGCGGGCGGAGTCCCTATTGACGAGCGCTATCCAGCAGCTGAGCGAGTTGCGCGGGGCTGAGGATCGGGCGACCGTGCTGGCGAAGGCGCGGCTGGCGGATGTGCGGGCGGCGAGCGAGGGACGATAGACGCGCCCCACGCCAAGCCCTACCCAGATCAAGCAAGCGTCGCACCGTCGCACGGACGCCAGCACCAGAGCCCACGACGATGCCAGCTGCGACTCCCTACTGTTGCCGAGGACAGGAAAGTGCCCAACGGAAAATTTAGGCTATGACTGCGGATCCTCATCCGGTTGCAAGCTACGCGAACCTACGGGAGTGCTTAAGCGATCCCGTGCCGCCGGCTCTAGGTCAAGGAACCGCGGCCACGAGGGCCGCTGTCGAGGAAGCGGCCGACTGCAGCCAGGCGCCTGTCGAGAACCGCTGTGGCCCATCCGTGCTTACGAGCACCCCCGCCCGTGCGCAGACGCGGGTGGACGGGCGCCACAACCACCGCTCAGAAAGGGGGGAGCAGCGGCCGCCAGGGCTAGGTAGGGAAGGATGGTGGCTATGGGTGGACTTGAACCACCGACCTCAGCATTATGAGTGCCGCGCTCTAACCAGCTGAGCTACATAGCCACGCGCTCGCCGAAGCGAGCCCGCGATTCTGGCGCCACACCCACATCCTGTCAACGCCCCCGGCAAGGATTTTCGGCAGCTGCCAACGCCCTCGTGAGGGGTTGCAAGTCCAGGCCGCTGCCAAGGAATTCCCGCTTCGTGAACCCCTTGCCTTGCTGCTCCACAGCGAATCCGCCATACTCAGCAGGCTTTGGCGTGAGTACGCGCCGCCATAGGGATCCTTCATTGGACTCGCAACCTTCGCAGCCTTGCCGCCCCGAGCGGGAAGGCGCATCACAACACAGCGATACCCAAGCCATCACGCTGTGCAGTGGTGGCTGAACAGGCCCCACGAACCTCCTAGCAAAGGACCTCGAGGGGCTGCCAGCGGCGCCCTTCCGGATAGCCCCGGTCGGATCACCCGCGCGGGGCTTTTTTGTGCCCCTAGCCATCGCAGGACCGCGTTGCGGTTGAGCCCGCGAGGACCGAACGGCCTCGCCGCGTGCTCGAGCGTGTCGCCAAGGGAGGTACCAGCATGCTCACTCAGACCTTCATCGTCGCCGACCATGAACGCGGCGTGCTCTACGAGAACGGTCAGATCAAGGAAGTCCTTGGTCCGGGCACCTACCGCTACTTCGATCCACTCAAGCGCAAGCACGTGGAGACCTTCGACCATCGCCGCTCCGCCTTCGCGCGAGCGCTGACTCGCCGCCTAGCGCGGAGCCAGGGGAAGCCCCCGGTGCACTGACCCGGCGGGCCGGCCCGGATCCGCTGGCGAGAGCTAGCGACCGGGCTTAGGCCCGGCCCTCCTATCGTCAAACACTCGCCACCGCACCGCGACACGCTCGCTTATCTCGCTCACTTTTATGGCGCTGCAACGCAGCAATCAGCGATGTTCACATCCTGTGGATTACTCGTCACGCCACCCATTTGGGACACATTTCCCGGTGTCGCCCAAACCCACCACCCGCGCTGCCCGCTGGGGATAAGCGTGCCAAAAAGTGCCAACTGAGTCACAAAACCAGGTGACCGCCTGAGAAATCGTAGGGTTATCCACCGGCAAGGGCTTCAGGTAGCGCGACAACTGATTGGCTAGCAAACTAACGCTACTCGCTGTGGACAACTTGTTTCTTGGCAGTCTCGACGCAAGGCCGCAGCGAAGTACCTGGAAGGGTCGGCCGCCCTTACAGGCGACGCTACGCCGACATGCGAAAAATCGATCGCATTTACTACTGAGGCGAACACGGCATGTCGGAGAAGTCGCCGGTACGCCCTTACCTCAGGCACGCTGCCATTAATGCCGTAGAGCCTGCACTCTCGTGGTCGCGCCCGCGCCTGGGAACAAGGCCCCGTTCCACTTGGATCATCTACAAGCTCGCCGAACGCCGCTAGACGTTGAAGCGGAAGTGGATGACATCGCCTTCGGCCATCAGGTAGTCCTTGCCCTCTAAGCGCCAGCGACCAGCTTCCTTGGCGCCGCTCTCACCGTTGTGCTCAACGAAGTCTTCGTAGGCGACGACTTCCGCTCGGATAAAGCCGCGTTCGAAATCCGTGTGGATCTCGCCGGCGGCTTGTGGCGCGGTAGCACCAGCTCGTACGGTCCAGGCACGCACTTCCTTCTCGCCTGCAGTAAAGAAAGTCTGTAGGCCGAGCAGGCGGTAGGCGCCGCGGATAACGCGATCCAGGCCAGGCTCCTCCAGCCCCATCTCAATGAGGAACTCCGACTTGTCCTCATCATCGAGAAGGGCGATCTCTGCCTCCATCGCCGCACACACGACGACCACTTGGGCACCTTCCTCTTCGGCGAGCACGCGCAGCGCGTTCAGGTGGGGATTCTGCTCAAACCCGTCGTCGTTGACGTTTGCCACGTACAGCACGGGCTTTACCGTCAGCAAGTGAAGCTCACGCAGCGTCGCCAGCTCCTCCGCTTCCAACCCCAGGGAACGCACCGGCTTGCCCTCATCGAGGTGGGCTTGAACGCGAGCGAGAAGGTCTCGCTGCACGACCGCGGACTTATCGCCCGTGTTCGCTTGGCGCCGTACCTTGTCGTGAGCCTTATCTACAGTCGCCAGGTCCGCCAGGGCGAGTTCGGTGTTGATCACCTCCACGTCACCCACTGGATCCACGCGCCCGGCTACGTGCATCACGTCATCGTTCTCAAAGCACCGCACGACATGGGCGATCGCATGAGTCTCGCGGATGTTCGCGAGGAACTTGTTTCCCAACCCCTCACCGCGAGATGCGCCCTCCACCAAACCGGCGATATCGACGAACTCGACGGTGGTAGGAATCGTCTTCTGGGGACTCACAATATCCGTTAGCTTCCCTAAGCGCGGATCGGGCACGGACACCACCCCCACGTTCGGGTCGATGGTGCAGAAGGCGTAGTTCTCGGCCGGGATCTCCGCAGAGGTAAGGGCGTTGAACAGGGTCGACTTACCGACATTGGGCAGGCCAACGATGCCGCATCGAATAGCCATCAGGATTCTTCCTTCTTGTCATTAGACGCAACGCCCTGCTGCCTTAGGGTCGCGGTGTGTTCACCTGGGGGTTCATCAGGGGCGTTGGCACGCGTATGCAGCTGATTCATCGCCTTCTGCTCTCCCTCTCGCAACAGCAACTCTACGGCGCTCAGCGACTCACGTAGCGCATCGTCGATTCGCTCTGCCTCCTTCTTACCGGGCGCCTTGAGCACGAATCCGACCACCTGCTCTCGGCTGCCGGGATGACCAATCCCCACCCGAAGACGCATAAACTGCTTGCCGATGTGAGCGATGAGGTCGCGCAGGCCGTTGTGACCACCGTGGCCGCCGCCTCGCTTGAAGCGCGCTGTGCCCGGCGGTAGATCGAGCTCATCATGCACCACCAGTACCTCCTCGGCCTCGATCTTGTAGAAGTCGATCACCGCACGCACGGACTGACCACTGCGGTTCATGAATGTGGTCGGCTTGAGCAGACGCACGTTGCGGGTCGCTATTGAGGCTTGGCAGATATCACCCAGGAACTTGCGCTCGCTGGCAAAGCTGCCGGCGCTGCCGGCGCTGGCGAGGGCATCGACGAGCCAGAAGCCCGCATTGTGGCGATCGGCCTCGTGCTTGGGCCCCGGGTTGCCGAGGCCAACGATCAGTTTGATGTTACTCATGGTCGCTTCGTATCGCGGACCGCTTTCGGGCCTACGCATCCCACTACTGCCGGTCTGAAAAGAGAGCGGCCGGGCCACCTTACGGTCACCCGGCCGCCGGGATAATCCCTTGAGAACGCGCGAGCAGCCTTAGCCTTCGCTGCTCTCCTCGCCGCCACCCTCGGCGCTACCAGCATCGTCATCCGTGTCCGCCTTGGCCGCACGCGGCTTAGAGACACTGACCACCGTGAGGTCGTTGCTGTGGTTGGCGAGCTCGATGCTCTCGACACCTTCCGGGAAGGTCAGGTCCGAGAGGTGCAAGTTGCCGTCGATCTCCAGCGCCGAGCAGTCCACCACGATGAACTCAGGCAAGTTCGCGGGCAGACACGAGATCTCGATCTCGTTCAGGGTGTGCTGGAACACACCGCCTTCACGCTTGCCGGGAGACTTGTCCTCGCCCTCAAAGTGCAGCGGCACCAGCATGCGGATGGCTTCGTCCTCCATCACCCGCTGGAAGTCCACGTGCATGATCAGCATCTTGTGCGGATGTCGCTGCACATCCTTCAAAATGCACGGCTGGGACTTCTCACCGACGGTGATCGTCAACACCTGCGAGTAGAAGGCCTCATTGTCGAGCTGATGCAGCAGCCGATCGTGATCGAGGCTCAGGGCACGAGGGTCTCGGTGACCACCGTACAGCACGGCGGGCACCTTACCGGAACGACGCAGGCGGCGGCTCGCACCTTTCCCCAGGTCCTCCCGGAAGTCTGCTCTCACTTCAAAATCCACGCTCATGGTTATCTCCAAGGTTGAAGCGTGATACACAGCGCACGGTGACCCGCGACCTGGTCACCGCACGCACCAAAGCTTTTCAGTAGGCTCAGTCGACGTAGAGGGAGCTCACGGACTCCTCATCGGAAATCCGTCGCATGGACTCACCCAAAAGCCCCGCCACGCTGAGCTGACGGATGCGCGGGCAGGCCCGCGCGTGCTCGTCGAGGGGGATGGTATCGGTCACCACTAGCTCGTCGAGTTCGGAGTTGGCGATGCGCTCCACGGCGGGGCCGGACAGCACTGGGTGCGTCACGTATGCCACGACGGCTGCGGCGCCGCTGTCCTTTAGCTTGGCCGCACCCTGGCAGAGCGTGCCGGCCGTATCGATGAGGTCATCGACAAGCACACAGGACTTGCCCTCCACCTCACCGATGATGTTCATCACCTGCGCCTCGTTGGCGCGCGGGCGCCGCTTGTCGATGATGGCGAGATCCGCATCGTCCAGGCGCTTGGCCAAGGCCCGCGCGCGCACCACGCCGCCCACGTCCGGCGACACCACCACGATATCCTGCATCTTCTGCTTCCACATGTCGCCGAGGAGCACCGGCGAGGCGTACACGTTATCCACGGGAATGTCGAAGAAGCCTTGAATCTGGTCGGCGTGCAAGTCGATGGTTAGCACCCGATCGATGCCTGCGGTGGTGATCATGTTCGCCACCAGCTTCGCGGTGATCGCCACGCGCTGGGCGCGGGGGCGACGATCCTGACGCGCGTAGCCAAAGTACGGCACCACCGCCGTGATGCGCTCCGCCGAGGCGCGCCGGCAGGCGTCGGCCATCACGAGGAGCTCCATCAGGTTGTTGTTGGTGGGCGGGCAGGTCGATTGGACGATGAAGGCGTCGCGACCGCGCACATTCTCCATGATCTCCACCGCCACTTCGCCATCGCTGAAATGGCCGACGGAGCACTTGCTCAGCGGCAAGCCGAGGTAGCGCGCGATGCTGGCGGCGAGCTCCGGCGTGGCATTACCGGCGAACACCGACATGGCCCGTTCGGACTGGGGTTCCTTAAGCGGCAGCACGGTGTTGATCTCGACAGCCTTTGAGCGACGGAAAGGAAAGATGGCTGGGGCGGTAGGATTCGAACCTACGCATGGCGGGACCAAAACCCGCTGCCTTACCACTTGGCTACGCCCCAAAAATCGGTCCTCGGACCCTACCCCGGCGAGCGTCTATGGTCGATCGCGGAGCCGGCGGCAGAACCCGGGAAACCCGCGATTTTCCGAGGGTTGGCGAGGGGTGTCAACGCGGGGGCGGCGCATCCGTGCGGCAGGTCTTGGCCGAGCCCCTGGTGCGCACGGGCAAACGCGGTGCCCTAGAGGGCCGTCGCGGCTGCCACGGGCTCCAGATTCCAGCGATCCACCGCTAGCCTGATACGCACACCGCGCCCGGTGATGCGCAGCTTGGTCGGCAGATAGCTGTCGTCAATGCGCTGAAATCCTTCATATTCTACTGTCCAGCCGTCCTGGCTGAGGCGGCTCGGTGTGCCGCGCCCGTCGAGCAACTCTTGGTACTCGCCGGGGCCGGGAAGCCCAAGCATCCAGTAGCGCAGGCTGTGGACGGGTAAGGACCAGCCAAAGGCCCGCTCGAACTCCGGGCCGGGATCCTCAGCGATGAACGAATCCCCCGACGACATCTCCACCTCGACAATCTCATCATCGCCGCTGACGCGGAACCCGCCGAGGCCGAGGGGAGCCCGAAAGCGCAGATTCAGGTCTTCGTCGACCTGCTCCCAGAAGATGGAGCCGCTGAAACTGTCGGCTTTCGTGGAAAGGGCTACCCTGCCCTGTAACGACCACGAGTCGAGGTCGCGCAACCGCTCCAGTTGCTCGTATCTGGCCATGTTCGGCGTTACCCCCGGTGGCAATGAAGGGGTCGTCGCGCACCCATGCAATCCCCCGGTGGTGGCGACGACCCACGCACCGAGTGATAGCAGCAATCGGCGGCGAGGGGAATGCGGCGTTCGGCAACGACGACAAGGGTTGCGAACGACCGCCAGTGCGCAACGAACGGGCACGAAATCGCAAGGCTCGTCCCCTTGTGGCGCGCCCGTCACTCGGCGAAGCGCGCCATGACGGCGCTCAAATCTTGATCGCCCGGGAAGCTCTTGAGGGCGGCCTGCCATACGGACCGCGCCTCTTGGCGCCGCCCGGCGATCCACAGCACCTCACCCAGATGTGCGGCGATCTCCGGATCGGGCAGCAGCGCATAGGCGCGCTGTAGATGCGCGATGGCTCTGCCCAAACGGCCGCGGCGGTACTCGATCCAGCCCAAGCTATCGATGATCGCGGCATTGTCCGGTTCCAGGCTGATCGCCTTCTGGATGTGCCGCCAGGCCTCGCGGTAGCGGTCGGTTCGATCGGCCAAGGTGTAGCCGAGCGCATTCAGGGCGTTCGCGTCTTCGGGATAGTCGTCGACAAGCGCCTCTAGGGCCACGATCGCCTCGCCCGCACGGTCAAGTTCCAGGAGCAAGAACGCACGTTCGTAGCGAAAGCCCTGCTCGTCTGGCCAACGCACAATGGCGTCATCGTAGGTGGCGAGCGCCTGCTCCGCCCGACCGGCCCGGCGCATGACGGCAGCGCTGGCCTCCGCTGCGTCAACCGCATGGCGCGGCTCGGTTTGGGCAAGGGCGTCGAGGCCTTCGAGCGCTTCGTCCACTCGGCCTTGCTCACCGAGTATCGCGGCGACGCGTATCTGGGCGGGCAGCAGGTACTCCCCGCCGCTCACCTGACGATAGAAACGCAAGGCGCCAGTACGATTGCCGGCCAGATCCTCCGTGCGCCCCAGAAAGTAGAGCGCGGCCGTCTGCTGCCCGGTGCCCAGAAGTCGGCGGAAGTAGGACCTGGCGTCGTCGTAGCGGCCCTGGCGCTGGGCCAACAGGCCGGCCTGGCGCGAGGCGGCGGACATGGTCGGGTACTCCTCGACCAGGTCGGCGAGCATGTCGCGCGCCTTGCCCTCGCGGCCGGCGGAGATCAGCAGCATCGCGTGACGCAAGCGGTAGTCGGGCCCTGCGTCCGCGAGCTCGGCGGCGGCGGAAGCGACGTCCAAGGCCTCGTCGATCTCCCGTAACTCGAGCAGTACGGTGGCCAGCAGCGTGTGCGCCCGCAGCCACTGAGGATCCAGACGGACGGCCTCGCGAGCCGGGGCAAGTGCCCGCTCTGCACGGTTGGCGCGCAGGTAGAGCGTCGCCAAGCTCACCTGCGCCTCGGGCATCTGCGGGTAGCGACTAGCAATCTCGTCCATGAGCGGCAGGGCAGTGCCCCAGGCGCCCTCGGCGTTGAGCAGCGCCGCCGCCATCGTGATGCCGTCGCCGAGCCAACCTTCGCGCTCGGCGTCGGCGAGCAGGCGATCGAGCAGGGACCGCGCTTGTGCCCGGTTACCGCGGCGGACCTCCATGGCCGTGAGCATGCTGCGCGCGCCGGTGGCCTGCGGGGCGAGGGCGTACCAGCGCCGCGCGCTGGCGTGAGCGTCCTCCCACAAGCCGTGATCGAAGGCGACACGGGCGGCGCGCTCGGCGGTCTGGGGATCTTCGCTCAGCTCGGCGGCTTTTCGATATTCCGACGCACTCACGCCCCATTCGCCGCGAGACAGGGCAATCTCTCCCATCAGCACGTGGTAACTGGCCTCACCACTGGCGCTGACGAAGGGGAGCTGGCCGTCGTAGGGCACCTCCGCCTCACCTCGATCCGAGGACTGCTGCATTGCGCAACCCATAGGCATTAGGAAGGCGGCGAGTACCCAAAGCGGGCGCCGCGTCAACAGGGAGGGGAGCCTGTGGGTGTCGTCACGCATGGACGGGCGACATGACAAAAGCACCTGACAGCGGCTGAGACATCTTGTGTTGACAGCCAGAACCTCGGAAAATCCCAAAGTAGGTCATCGTCGGCATTTTGGGCCGGATAGCAATCGCATGTCGCTTTTCGTTCTCGGGTTGAACCACCACACCGCGCCCCTCGCCGTGCGCGAGCGCGTGAGCTTCGACCCCGCTGGGATTCCGGACGCGCTGCGCTCGCTGGTCAGCTTGCCCGACGTGCAGGAGGGGATGATCGTCTCCACCTGTAATCGTACAGAACTCTACGTGGTTGGCGCGGACGACGGCAGTACCCAGGCCAACGATTGGCTGCGCGAGACACGCGCGCTCGGCGGCGAGGCCGATAAGTCGCTGTTCACCAAGGAACAGGGAGACGCGATCCGCCATGCCTTCCGGGTCGCATGCGGCCTAGACTCCATGGTCCTGGGCGAGCCGCAGATCCTCGGCCAAGTGAAGGACGCGTACCGCCTCGCCGGCGAACACGGTGCGGTCGGGCCGGTCTTGAATCGCCTGTTTCAGCAGGCCTTCTCCGTGGCCAAGCAAGTTCGCAGCGACACCGGCATCGGCGCCTCGGCAGTTTCCGTGGCGTCCGCCTCCGTAAGCCTTGCGAGCAGCATCTTCTCGGACTTCTCGCGCCAGACCTCACTGTTCGTGGGCGCTGGGCAGACCATCGAGCTGGCGGCGCGTCACCTGCGCAGCCGCGGCCTGCGGCGCATGATCTTCGCCAATCGCAGCGCGGATCGAGCCCGCCGCCTGGCGGACTCACTCTCCGCCTTCGCCGTTCCCCTGTCGGACATCGGCGAGCACCTGGCAGAAGCCGACATGGTGATTTGCTCCACGGCCAGCCCAGAGCCGATCCTTGATGCGCCGCTGGTGCAACGGGCCCTCAAGGCGCGCAAGCGTAAGCCCATTTTCATCGTCGATCTCGCCGTGCCGCGCGATGTCGCCCCCGAGGTGGGTGAACTACCAGACATCTACCTGTACACGGTGGACGATCTTGAAGAGGTGGTCCGAGACAACATGCGCCTGCGGGAACAAGCGGCGCGGGCGGCGGTCAAGATTGTGGACAACGAGGTCACCCGCTTCGAGCGCAACCTAAAGCTCCTCGATGCAGTGCCTGTGATCCGAGAAGTGCGCCACCAGGCTGAAGTGGTGAGCGCGGATGTGCAGGAGCATGCCAGTCGCATGCTGGCCGCCGGTCGTGACGCGGACGAGGTGCTGGCGTGGGTCACCACCACGCTCACCAACAAGCTGCTGCACGCGCCGACCACCCGCATGCGCGTGGCGGGCGAAGACGGTGACGAGACCCTCCTCGCCACCTCGCGTGAGCTGTTCGGCGTCACCAAGCCGCAGTAGCTCAGCCGCCTACCGGCGGCTACCCAATCTATTCACTCAAACCAAGGGCCTATGCAGCAGGGCATCCTCAATCAGTTAGAAGCATTATGTGAACGCTTTGAAGAGGTGGGCGCCCTGTTGGGCGAGGCGGAAGTGATCGCCGACCAACCCCGCTTCCAAAAGCTCATGCGCGAACACGGCAAGCTGGAGCCGGTGACGCGTGATTTCTCGTCTTGGCGCGAGGCACAGGATGCGATGACCTCGGCACAGGAGCTCGCCAAAGACTCTGACCCAGAGATGCGCGAGCTCGCCAACGAGGAGATCGCCCAGGCGAAGGACGACATCGAGCGACTCGAGCTCGCCCTGCGCACGCACCTGCTGCCGAGCGACCCAAACGATGACAAGAACATCTTCCTCGAAATCCGCGCGGGCACTGGCGGCGATGAGGCCGCGATCTTCGCTGGCGACCTCTTCCGCATGTATCAGCGCTACGCGGAAAAGCACCGCTTCAGTGTGGAGATACTCAGCGAGGCGCCGGGCGAGCACGGCGGCTACAGGGAGATCATTACCCGCGTGGAAGGTCAGGGTGCGTTTTCGAAGCTGAAGTTCGAATCCGGCACCCACCGCGTACAGCGCGTGCCTGCCACGGAGACGCAGGGGCGCATCCACACCTCTGCCTGTACCGTAGCGATCCTACCCGAGGCGGACGACCTCGGCGAGATCACGATCAGCTCGGACGAGCTTCGCATTGACACCTACCGCGCCTCAGGCGCCGGCGGCCAGCACGTCAACAAGACGGACTCAGCCGTGCGCATCACCCACCTGCCGACGGGTACCGTCGTCGAGTGTCAGGACGAACGTTCCCAACACAAGAACAAGGCTCGGGCCATGAGCCTGCTACAGGCTCGCCTGCAGGATGCGGAGCAGGAAAAGCGAACCAGCGCTATAGCGCAAGACCGGCGGCTACAGGTGGGCTCCGGCGACCGTTCCGAGCGAATCCGCACGTACAACTACCCCCAGGGCCGCGTCACCGACCATCGCATCAACCTGACCCTTTACCGCTTAGAAGAAGTCGTCGGCGGTGCGCTCGATCTCGTGGTGGAGCCCCTCGTCAGTCAACATCAGGCAGACCTCATGGCAAGGTTAGCCAAGGAATCTAACTAACATGGCACGCGCACCCTATCGCGACGTCTGCGAGGCGATCGGCAACACTCCGCTGATCCGCCTGCAGCGCGCTAGCGAGCTCACCGGCTGCCAGATCTACGGCAAGGCCGAGTGGATGAACCCCGGCGCTTCAGTGAAGGATCGCGCCGCACTGGGCATCGTGCGCGACGCCGAAGCGCGCGGCATGCTCGAGGCGGGCGGCACCATCGTCGAGGGCACAGCAGGCAACACGGGCATCGGCCTCGCGGTGGTGGCCAACGCCCTCGGCTATCGGGTTCGCATAGTCATGCCAAACACGCAGAGCGTGGAGAAGGTGCAGACCCTTCAAGCCTACGGAGCGGAAGTGAAGTTAATCCCCGCTGTCCCATTCAAAGACCCGAACCACTTCGTGCACGTGTCCAAGCGAGAAGCCGAGACGCTGGCGCAGAGCGACCCGCGCGGCGCCTTCTGGGCAAACCAGTTCGACAACACGGCGAACCGCGAGATGCACGCCGCGACTACAGGCCCCGAGATCTTCGATCAGACCGCCGGCACTGTGGACGGATTCATATGCGCCGCAGGCACCGGCGGCACCCTCGGCGGCGTGGCCATGGCCCTGCGTGCTCGCAACCCGAAGGTGAAGATCGGCCTCGCCGACCCGACCGGCTCCGCGCTGTTCAACCACTACCGCCATGGCGAACTGAAGGTGGAGGGTAGCTCCATTAGCGAGGGCATCGGAAACAGCCGCATCACCGCCAACCTCGAGGACGTGAGGGTGGACGTGGCCTACCGCATCGGGGATGAGGAGTCCGTTCCTCTGGTGTTCGACCTGATGCGCGAGGAGGGGTTGCTGCTCGGCTCGTCCAGCGGCGTGAACGTGGCCGGCGCCATTCGCCTCGGCCAGGCCTTGGGACCTGGCAAGACGATCGTGACCATTCTGTGCGATACGGGGCTGCGCTACATGAAGCGTTTGTACAATCCCGACTGGCTACGGGACCGCGGCTTTGCCGTGCCCGACTGGCTCTTGCGACAGGCCGAGACCATCACGCCCTCCGCGTAAGCCAAGACCTCGAATCACTCACCGCCGAGAATGCCCCCATGCCGCGCCTTACCACCGCCCCTGAGGCCACGTTGGCATCACGCCTGTTCGCCATCGATTCCCTAAGCCTACTGCTCAGCGCCGTGGCCATGTTCGGGCGTCTGACAGGTGAGACAACCCAAGGATCACAGCCGCTGCGCTCAGGGGCTGGTGCCGACGTGCTGCTCGTGCGCAGCGACATGAGCACCCTCATCATCGACGGCGCGAGAATGACCCACCGCGGCCTCGCTCCCGCCGAGAACTACCACGGCGTGCGCTCCGCCGCGCTGCTCAGTCTCACGGTTCACGCGCCCGCACCGAGCCGTACGAGCGGGTTGCGTTGGAACAACCGCACCCGTTCACTTCTCGCGCGCGAGCGATGACAGGCGCCGCACGAGCCGCCCTTTGGTGGCTAGTGCTCGGCGCCACCGTCCACGACGCCGCCATAACCGAATCCGCGCCAACGCTCCAGGAGACCACCGCCCCGATGTCCCATGACGCGAAGCCGACGCCCAAGCCACCGATCGCGCCTGCACAGCCCTACGAGCTGTTTGCTCACGGGGAGACGCGCGTCGATCCCTACTACTGGCTGCGCGACGACGCGCGGTCCAACCCTCAAGTGCTCGACTACCTGCGTGCTGAAAACGCCTACACCGAGGCTAGCCTGGCACCCCACGCGGCCCTGCGCGAGGCGCTCTACCAGGATCTGTTCTCCCGCTTGAAGCCCGATGATGCCACCGTCCCCGTTTTCGACTCAGGCTACTGGTACTACGCTCGCTACGAAGCGGGCAGGGAGTACGCCGTCCACGCGCGCCGCAAGGGGACCCTGGAGGCGCGAGAGGAGATCCTGCTCGATGAAAACGTGGAAGCGGCCAGCCATGAATTCTATGAGGTAGGCGCCATTGCCGTCAGCGATAATGGCCGCCTCCTAGCGTACACCCAGGACACGCGCGCCCGCGGCGAGTACGACCTGCACGTGCGCGAGATCGCCACCGGAAAATCGGTGCTCGTGCCGCGCATTGAGCAACTAGAAGCGGACCTGGCGTGGGCGGCGGACAACCAAACCCTGTTCTTCGTGCGCCGAGAGGAGGAGACCCTACGCCCCCATCGGGTTTTCAGGATTCGCCTAGACCAGCCTGTTACACCACCCGCTCTGGTGTACGAGGAGCCCGATAGCACCTTTTATCTCACGATCGGGCGCACGCGCGACGAGCGCTACCTGCAGATTGACCTCACGAGCACCCTGACCACCGAGGTACGTCTGCTCGACGCCCATACCCCCGACGGCACGCCCGTTCCCTTGTTGCCGCGCCAAGCCGGCCATGAATACGTCGTGGAGACCGCGGGCGATGCCGTGTACCTGCTCTCCAACGGGGACGCCCCCAACTTCCGCTTGTATCGCACGGACGTAGTGAACGCCGATAAGCGCCAGAACTGGGAGCTGCTGGTCCCAGAGCGCGAGGAGGTCTTGCTGACCGACTTCGCCGTATTCGACCACGCCGTCGTGCTAGGGGAGACCGAGTCCGGTATCGGTCGCCTGCGGGTACTGCCACGCGGCGAGGACGATGTACCTCGCCTCGACACCGGATACCTCATCGCCGCTAGCGAACCCGCCTACGTGGCGAGCATCGACGACAACCCAGATCCATCGAGCTCCTCCTTGCGCTACAGCTACTCCTCCCTCGCAACACCTGAGACGATCTTCGAACTCGATTTACTGAGCGGCGAGAGGCGCGTGCTCAAGCAAGACTACGCGGGCCCCACCTTCGATCGCGAGCGCTACGCGGTGGAGCGCTTCACGGTCACCGCACGCGACGACGCTCAGGTACCGGTCACGCTCCTACGCCGTCGCGACATGGAGCCCGACGGCAGCCAGCCCCTGTACCTCACCGGTTACGGCGCCTACGGCATCGATTCGGAGCCTGACTTCGCCCTGCGCATGCTGCCTTTGGTCGACCGTGGCTTCGTCTTTGCCATCGCCCACATCCGCGGCGGTCAGGAGCTGGGGCGCGCGTGGTACGAACATGGCCGAATGCAGCACAAACTGAACACCTTCACCGACTTTATCGACGTCGCGCAGGCGCTGGTCGAGCAGGGCTGGTCGGCGCCAGACGGGCTCGTCGGCAGCGGGCGAAGCGCCGGCGGGTTGCTGATAGGGGCGGTGGCCAACATGGCGCCCAAGCGCTTTCGCGCGCTTATCGCCGGCGTGCCGTTCGTTGATGTACTCACGACCATGTTGGATGAGTCGATCCCGCTCACCACCTTCGAGTACGACGAGTGGGGGAACCCGAACGAACCGGGGGATTACGCGTACATGCGCCAGTACTCGCCCTACGATCGCGTGAGCGATCAGGCGTACCCCGCGATGCTGGTGACCTCCGGCCTGCAGGATCCGGCGGTGCAGTACTGGGAGCCGGCCAAATGGGTGGCCCGCCTACGGACGACGAAGACGGACACGCATCCACTGCTGCTGTACACGGACATGGAGGCCGGTCACCGAGGGTCTGCGGCGCGCTATCAGCGCCTACGCGACTACGCCCTCGAGTACGCGTTTCTGATCGGCGTCGTGGGCCTTGGTTCGCCCGCCCCGAAATGAATGAGTAGCCTAGGCAACCTGCAGATGCGCTTGCAGCAACGAAACTAGATCGAGGCCGTCCAGCTCTTCGAGCTTCAGGCGCGATTCCTGCGTCAAACGATCGAAGGACTCCAGCGCCTCGCTGTCGTGTCCTTCGTACGCCATGGTCCACTCGCCAAAGTCACGGCGCGGTACCGACCGAAAGCGTAGCACCGTGGTCTGCTCGTGGCGCTCATCGCATTGGATCCGCTCGTAGGCGTCTTGCACCACGTCCTGCCCGCCCTCGAGCACCTGGGCGAAGTAGCGCCGGTTGCAAAGGAGTGCGCCAGTGATCTCGTCGCGTTGGTTGTTCTCGCGTGAGGCCTTGAGGATCGCGTCGATCTGCGCGCGGTACTCCTTCTCATCGCCTTCGATGACGCAGCGACTCACGTACACGAGCTGATAGATGTCTGTCGCCATGGGGACTCCTATGGTGTATCGAGTGGGGACAATTCGTGTTCGCGCAAGTAGGCGCCCAAGTCCTCGTGATTCAGTGGCGCGCCGAATAGCCACCCCTGCCCTTCACGACAGCCAATGGCGATGAGGGCGTCGCACTGCGCTTGCGTCTCAATGCCCGATGCCAAGGTGCTGATCCCCAAGCTATCGCCCAATGCCAGCACGCACTTCACGAGGTTTCGCGCGCGTGGATCATCCTGCTGGCCGCGCACGAAGGAACGCGCGATCTTGATCCGACTGAAGGGAAAGCGGTTGAGGTAGTTCAGGGAGGAGTAACCCGTACCGAACTCATCCAAGGTCACGGACACTCCGAGCGCCTTGGCCGCACTCAGGCGCTCGAGGATCAGGGGGAAGTTGGACATCAACACCCCCTCGGTGACCTCCAACTCCAGGCGCGCGGGCGCGAGCTTGGCAGCGTCCAGGGCCGCTCGGACCGTGTCGATGAAGCGCGGGTCTATGATCTGCCCGGCGGAAACATTGACCGCCACCGACAGCTCGTTCGGCCACTCGCTTGCGTGGGCACAGGCATGGCGCAACACCCACTCACCGATAGGACGAATCTCGCCGATTTCCTCCGCCATCGGCACGAAGTGTTCCGGAGTCAACTCACCGCGATGGGGGTGATCCCAACGCAGCAAGGCCTCGACGCCGCATACATGTCGATCCGTCGTGTCCACCTGGGGTTGGTAGTAGAGTCGGAGTTGCCCCAACATCAAGGCCTGGCGCAGCTGCGCCTCCATCTCGCGCCGGTCATTGGCCTGCGCCTCGAGCGCCTCCTCGAAACACCAGTACCTGTTTCGACCGTTCGCTTTGGCTGCGTAGAGGGCAAGGTCTGCGTGGCGGTACAGCTCTTCCCGGGAGGTGTCCCCTGCGCGCAGGGACGCAACGCCGACGCTTGCGCCTACGTGTACGGTCTGCGAATCAACCAGAAACGGCCCGCCGAGGAGCTTGATGATCCGCTCGGCAATCCTGACCGCCGTCGCGACGCCGCCCTCGCCTACGCAGTGGAAGATCGCGAACTCATCACCGCCTAGCCGCACGATTGGGTCATCGTTGCGAATCGCCTTGAGGAGGCGCTTGGCGGCGAGCTTGAGGAGCTGATCCCCGGCGTCGTGGCCAAGCGTATCGTTGATCGCCTTGAAACGATCCAGATCTAGCAGCAGGAGCGTGTCGTAGCGCTCGCTCTTCAAGAGACGTTCGAAGCGAGCACGACTGCCAAGCCCAGTCAGGGGGTCTCGATCGGCGCCCGGCTCGGTCGCATCTTCGCGCCAAGCGAAGAGCAATCGATGACCGTCTCGCAGGGCTTCGAGGTAGAGCTCCACCGGCGACTGGCCAGGCACCGAGACGGAAGTGCGCTTAGCTTGCGTCGCCTCGACGTCGCGCAGCCACTCGGCGAGGAAGGTCGCTTGCGCGAGAAGGTCGTCCAAGGCCGCGTTGCTGTGAACCACCGCACCGGCCTCATCCACCACCCCTAGGGGTGTGCTCGCCGTAGAGACTAGCTCCCACAGGTGGAGGGCCTGCGGGGGAACGCCCTGGGCGTCGGCAGAGGGGGAGGACGAGGGTCGTTGAGCTGTGGGCGTGGGCGAGGTCACAGGCATCCCGGGCGGCACTGCGCGGAGGTCACGGTCTGACCCGTGAGTGTCCGGTACACCTGACAATCACCACAGCGTCCACTTCACAGTTCTCCGCAGCTTCCGATGGGACATCCCATCGCCGGACAACTGGGTTCACACTTTCGCGTCGGTCGCTACGGCACGCGCCAGGACCGCGCCCGGAAAGGCCACGGCCATAGTGATTGCGCGGGCAAGCATGAATAAGGAAAAGGCAGCCCACAGCCCGTGATTGCCCCAATCGGCGAGCAGCCACAGCGCGGGCAAGTAGACGACGAAGGTGGAAAGCACCATGGCGTTTCGCATCTCACGAGCGGCGGTGGCGCCGATGAAAGCGCCGTCGAAAATGAAGCTCCACAGGCTGATCAGGGGTGACACCACGAGCCAAGGTAGGTAGCGCCGCACGCCCTCGCGCACGGCGCTTTGGTCGGTCAGCATATCGGCCAGTGCGCCACCTCCCAAGGCGAGCACGAGCGCGCCGCACGCGGCCACGGCGACCGCGCATTCAAAGCCGTAGCGCACGGCGTGCTCGACCGCGAGCTGTCGCCGAGCGCCGAGCCCTCGGCCGACCAATGCCTCCACCGCCTGAGCGAAGCCATCTAAGCCGTAGGAAATCACGTGCTGGAAGGTCAGCAGGACCGCATTGACGGCCAGGATCGTCTCGCCCAGGCGTGCTCCGCGCCCGGTCAGCGCGAGAAACGCCAGTTGAAGGGCCAAGGTCCGCACCAGCAGGTTGCCGTTCAATGCGAACAGACGCGATAAGCCCCGCCAAGCAATGGCCGCGCTGAAGGTGCTTCGCGACCATTGCTGGAGATGCCGTGCAGGGTAATCCAATAGGGCACCGCGCGCCGCCATGACCGCCGTGAGCATGCCGAGCAACTCGGCCAGAACGGTAGCCGCGGCAACGCCACGAATTCCTGAGCCAAGGCCATATACGAACAGCAGGTCGAGCAAGATGTTGGCAAGGTTGATGGTCAAGGTAACCGCTAGCACGGCGCGCGTGCGCGCCAGCCCCACCAGCCACCCCACGAGCACGAAGTTGACCAACACTAGCGGCGCACTCCAGACCCGTACATCGAAGTAGGCGCGCGCTGCTTGCCCGACCGCCGCGGTCACGCCGAGCAACGACATGGCCAGTTCGCGCATTGGATGCTGCAGCAGCAGCAGCAGCGTGGCACACACAAGCGCGACCAATACGCCCTGCATCAAGGTGACTCGCAGAGTGTCGCCCTCGCCCGCTCCCGCGGCCTGGGACACCAACCCGGTCGTCGCCATGCGCAGGAAGTTCAGACCAAAGAAGAGCAGGCTGAACACGCTGGCGCCTACGGCGACGGCGCCCAAGTAGTGCACTTCCCCCATGTGCCCAACGACCGCTGTGTCCACCATGCCGAGCAGCGGCACGGAGAGGTTCGAGAGGATCAGCGGCGTGGCGATTCGCAAGACCTCGCCACGCGTCGGCGTGGCAGCGGCGGCGGATGCAGGCATCATGACGGGCACACTAGCTTGGATGATTCATCAGTCTTCGTCGCAAGGGTGGCGAGACGCAGGAGAGCACGGGATGGCGCGCAGGCGTACTCCGCCATGCGGCGAGCGCCATAACTGAACGCGCCGTGTGTTTCCTTTGTATCGCCGGTCGCTGCAGAAGACTCATGAATAGTCCAGGCTAGGGATCCTAGGCGGACGCGCTGCGCATGCGAAGCATCACGTACGATCGTGATATCCGCACGGGCAGAGCAAGACGAGCCAAGGATAGGGCGAGGCACTAAAAGCTCGCCAGCACCACGTTCGGGGGAGCTTCAGCCGGGAGACCAGTATGCGCGCCGTGGCCATCCAAGACATGGGGCCGAATAGCCGACTCGTATTCGTCGACCGGCCCGACCCGGCGCCGGCCCACGATGAGCTGCTCGTGCGCGTAGTGGCTACGGCCGCCAACCGCGCGGATCTCATGCAACGCACTGGCCACTACCCTGCACCGCCAGGCGAAAGCGAGATCTTGGGCTTGGAGATGGCGGGCGAGGTCGTGGCTACGGGCAAGGCGTGTCAGCGATTCGACGTTGGCGATGTCGTGTGCAGCCTGCTTGCGGGCGGCGGCTTTGCACAGTACGTCATCATTCCCGAGGTGCTCGCGATGGCGGTGCCGGCGGGCCTCGACACCATCGAGGCGGCGGCCCTTCCGGAAGTCTTCATGACCGCCTGGCAAACCCTTGTCTGGCAGGCGCAACTGCAGGCCGGAGAAACCGCCCTAGTGCACGCGGGCGCGAGCGGTGTGGGCACCGCCGCCATCCAAATCGCCAAGAACTTGCTAGAGGCCCGGGTGCTGGTCACCGCGAGCACGAGCAAGCATGAGCTATGCTTATCCCTAGGTGCTTGCGCAGCCATCGATTACCGAGCGGAGTCTTTCGCTGAGCGAGTAGGCGAACTCAGCGGCGGGCGCGGGGCCAACGTGATCGTCGACTTCATGGGCGCGTCCTATCTCGATGCCAACATTCGCGCAGCCGCCCAGGACGGGCGTATCGTCACCTTGGCGCTCATGGGGGGCGCGGCGGCCGAACGGGTCAACCTGGGCCTGTTCTTTCGCAAGCGGCTTAAGCTTCAGGCATCCACCCTTCGCAACCGCCCGTTGGAGCACAAGACTCAGCTGGCCCGAGACTTCGAGACGCACCTAACTCCAGCATTTGCTGAAAGACGCCTAAGACCTGTGATAGATCGCATCCTCCCCTGGACCAAGGTGGAAGAGGCTCACGACCTTCTCGCCCGCAACGAGACACGCGGCAAGGTGGTGTTAGTGGTGGACCCAGACGGTGCCTAGTGGGATCGAGGCCGCGATCAGCCGTCGAGGGCCTGCTCCAGATCAGCCATTAGATCTTCCACACCCTCTATGCCGACGGACAAGCGCACCAGGTCATCGCCGATACCGAGCACGGCGCGCCGCTGGGCAGGCACGGAAGCATGGGTCATGATGGCAGGGTGGTTGGCCAAACTCTCCACGCCACCCAAACTCTCCGCCAGGGTGAATACGCCGAGCCGCTCAAGCATCCGTTTGGCCCCATCAAGGCCGCCCGCCACGCGCAGGCTGATCATGCCGCCAAAGCCATCCATCTGGCGCTGCGCCAGCTGAAACTGCGGATGACCTTCCAAACCGGGATAGAACACCTGCAGCACCTGAGGATGCCGGCACAGCCAGTCCGCCAGCTTGGCCGCGTTCTCGTTGTGGGCGCGCATGCGCACGGCGAGAGTCTTCACGCCGCGCAGGGCTAGAAAGCTATCGAAGGGGCTGGCTACGGCGCCGACGGCGAATTGCAGGAAGCCGAGCTGTTCGCCGAGCTCTTGTTCGCGGGTCACGGCCACGCCCCCAATGATGTCCGAGTGGCCGTTGAGATACTTGGTGGTCGAGTGCATCACTATGTCGAAGCCGAGCTCCAGGGGACGCTGGATCAGCGGCGTCGCAAAGGTGTTGTCGGCCACGGCGATCAAGTCGTGATCTCCCGCCAGTGCACCGAGCGCGGCTAGATCTGTGAGCCGCATCATCGGGTTGCTCGGTGTCTCCACCCAGAGCATGCGCGTCTCCGGTGTGATCGCCGCGCGCACGGCATCGACATCGCCAGTGTCGACGAAGGTGACCTGCAGGCCAGCGCTGTTCGCCCGCACGCGATCGAACAGGCGGTAGGTGCCTCCGTAGAGATCATCGCTGGCCACCAGGTGACTGCCAGCAGGGAGCAGTTCGAGGATGGTCGCGATCGCCGCGAGCCCGGACGCGAAGGCACAGCCGCGCACACCGCTCTCGAGGTCCGCGATACAACGCTCCCACGCCATGCGCGTGGGGTTTTCCGAACGTGAGTACTCGTAGCCCTTGTGCACGCCGGGGCTTTCCTGAGCGTAGGTGGAACTCAGGGAGATCGGCGGCATGACGGCACCGGTCACAGGGTCCGGGTGCTGGCCGGCGTGGATGACTCGGGTCGCCAGGTGCTGGTCGGCGCCGTGGGAAGACTGATCGCTCATGAAGTTCCTCGATTATCGAATCTGTTCAGTCGCCGGCACCGGACGGTGAAAGGAGCGCGGCAGCCGCGGCGTCAGCGTCGACATTGGGCGCGAGCTCCGTGCCCTCCGGCATGTTCATCTGCTTGCGCATGTAGTTGAGCATATCGGCACGGGTGATCAGGCCTAGGAACTGGTCGTGGTCGGTGACCGCCACGTAGGGCACCCCCGTGAGCAGAGAGACCGTATTGTTCATGGAGAAGTCCTTCTCCACCTTGGCGAAAGCCGTGCGCATCGCGCTGCGCACCGGGTGTCGCAAGCGCCCGGGGTGGCCAAAGACATAGCGCATGATGTCCTCTTCCGTGAGTACGCCGACCAGCGTGGCGTCCTCGATCACCGGAAGCTGGGAGAAGCCGGCGTTGCGCAAGCGGTTGTGAGCCGTGGTGAGCACATCGTCTGGGCCCACGGTCACCGTGGCACGCTGACCGTGGGGGCGACCGATAAGGTCGCGCAGGTCGCCGTGGGTCTGGCGTTCGATGAAGCCCTGATCCTCCATCCAAAAGTCGTTGTACAGCTTGGAGAGGTATTTATTGCCCGTGTCGCAGGCGAAAGCGACCACGCGCTTCGGTTCGGTCTGCTCCCGACAGTACTTCAAGGCCGCGGCGAGCAGCGTACCCGAAGACGACCCTGCGAGCAGGCCCTCCTCGCGCAGCAGCTGGCGCGCGGCAGCGAAGGACTCATCGTCGCTGATGCTGTAGGCGCTGCCGATGCCGCTCAGATCGGCGATGTCAGGAATGAAGTCCTCGCCGATCCCCTCCACCAGCCAGGAGCCCTTCTCGCCGATCTCGCCGGTGGCGATGTAGTCCGCGAGGATCGAGCCGCGCGGGTCGGCCAGCACCATCTTCACGTGTGGCGCCACGCGCTTGAAAAAGCGGGTCATGCCGCTGATCGTGCCGGAGGTGCCAACGCCGACCACCACCGCGTCGAGATCATGCGCCATCTGCTCCCAAATCTCCGGCGCTGTGTGTTCCTCGTGGGCGGTCGGATTGTCCGGGTTAGCAAATTGATTGATGTAGTAGGCGCCGTGTTCCTCGGCGTAGGACTTGGCCAGGTCTTGGTAGTACTCCGGGTGGCCGCGCCCCACATCGGAGCGGGTGAGGAGTATCTCCGCGCCCATGGCGCGCAAGTTGAATATCTTCTCCTGGCTCATCTTGTCCGGGATCACCAGCACCAGACGGTAGCCGCGCTGGGAAGCGGCGAGCGCCAGGCCGATCCCCGTGTTGCCGGCGGTGGCCTCCACGATCGTATCGCCGGGCTTGATATCACCGCGCGCTTCGGCAGCGTCGATCATCGCAACCCCGATGCGATCCTTGATCGACCCGCCCGGATTGAGCAGCTCAAGCTTCAGAAACAGCTGGCACGGTCCCGTGTCTAGGCGCTGAACTTCGAGCAGCGGCGTGTTGCCGACCATCTCGAGCACGTTGGAGTAGATCATCTGCGTCTCGGCCTCCTGCGATCTCGGCGGAATTCTAATCCTAATCGCACCGCATCAAGGGAGCCCGCGATCACGAAGCGCTCGCCTGACCGCCAGAGCCGCGATTCGGCTACCATCGCGTCCATGACTGGCCAGGAGTTGTCGATCGCTCAGGTGCTCAGCCACGCCCGCGAGCGCGGCCTCGCCCCCCTCGATGCAGAAGTGCTCGTGGCGCGAGCGCTCGGCCGCCCGCGGAGCTGGCTCAGGGCCTGGGCCGAGCATCCGTGCACGCGGGCGGAGTTTGACGCGTGCGACGCCCTCATCAGCCGCCGCGCCGAGGGTGAACCGATCGCCTACATTCTCGGCGAACGGGAGTTTTGGTCCCTGCCCCTGCGCGTGGACGAGCGCACGCTGATCCCGCGCCCCGATACGGAGACCCTCGTGCAGCGTGCGCTGAGCTTGCGCGATGCGATCGACCGCTGGGCCGTGCCCGCCGCCCGCGTCCTCGACCTGGGTACGGGCAGCGGCGCGATCGCCCTGGCGCTCGCCAGCGAGTCCCCCCACTGGCAGCTCACGGCGACCGACATCAATCACGACACCCTACGCCTAGCCCGGGTCAACGCCGAGCGTCTCGGACTCAGTTTGCGATTGCGCCACGGCCACTGGTGGCAGGCGCTTGAGTCCGATGAGCGATTCCAACTCATCGCCTCCAATCCCCCCTATCTGACGCGGGACGATCCACACCTGCGCGAGGGGGACCTGCGCTTCGAGCCGCGCGTCGCTCTGATCAGCGGGGAGGACGGGCTGGATGCCATGCGAGAGATCGTTCGCGGCGCCCGCTCCCACCTGCGTGAAGGGGGCTGGTTGATCGTCGAACATGGCTATCAGCAGGGCCCAGTCGTGCGCGAACTGTTCACGGCCGCCGGCTACGCAGAGATCGACACGGGGTTGGACTTGAGCGGTCACGAACGCGTCACCCAAGGCCGTAGCCCGGGCCTGCGCCCGCCGCCGGGGCTACAGCAGTGACGAGCCCCACCTTGAGCGACGCCGAACGCCTGCGCTTCGCCCGACACATAGCCCTGTCCCAGGTGGGCGAGGCCGGGCAGGGGAGGATTGGCGCGGGGCGCGCGTTGATCGTGGGTCTGGGCGGGCTTGGCTCACCGGCCAGCCTCTACCTCGCGGCGGCCGGCCTCGGGGCCCTGTGGTTGAACGACTTCGACCGCGTGGACGCGACGAACCTGCAGCGTCAGGTGCTCTACAGGACCCGCAATGTGGGCGAGCGGAAGGCGGCGGCCGCGGCTAGCGCCCTGCGTGATGTCAACGATCAGGTGACACTGCATCCACTCGACAGGCGATTGGACGAAGAGGGCCTGAGGGACGCTGTCGCCGCGGTCGACGTGGTACTGGATGGCAGCGACAACTTCGCCACCCGCTTCGCCGTGAACGCCGCCTGCGCCGAGGTCGGTACACCCCTCATTTCCGGCGCAGCCATCCGCTTCGAAGGGCAGCTGGCGGTGTTCAGGCACGACCGTCGTCGCCTGCATGGTGAGGAGACACCTTGCTACCGCTGCCTGTTCGCCGAGAGCGATGAGGCGAGCGAGAACTGTCAGGGCAACGGCGTGTTTGCCCCCCTGGTTGGCACCGTAGGGGCAATGATGGCAACGGAGGCGCTTAAGCTTATTCTAGGATTAGGTGAAGACAGCGCCGGGCGATTGATGACCTACGACGCCCTGACTATGCAGTGGCGTTCTTTGCGCTTCGCACGCGACCCCGCGTGCCCGGTGTGCGCCTGACGGGAAGGCTCAGTGCAGGTCGGCCAGGCCCGGGTTGGCATACATTGCCGGAGCACGCCCGCTGCGCAGTAGTCCTCGGTCAGGGGTGCCCAAGCGCGTGAGCGGTAGGCCCGCCGAGGCCATGACTTCACGCAGCCGACTCAGGTACTCAGGGATCTCCTCACCGGTGCTTTCCACTACGCTGGCAGCGTCCCGATCGCCCGTCAGGGCGGCCGCGAAGGTGACCTCATCGCGCGTGAGCTGCCCCGCTGAGGGATTGGCGACCACCAACTGACGCGGCGTTTGCTGGGCGACGGCCACCACCAGATCCTTGAGGCTCTCCAGGGCGCTGGCCGCGCCCGCGATCTCGAAGCTGCGCGGCACACACCAGGGGGTTCCCTTGTCGCGGATGGCGGCGCCCACCAGGTGGCGTGCCGCCCAGAGAATTAGCTGAGCGCCCGTGCTCAGCTCACTCATTCGCGTAACGGGGATGGCGGTCATCGGCACTCCGTCGTTCAGTGGCGTCTATCGTTCCCGTGTCACGATAGTCTACCCCAAAGCTAAACGCAAATGAGAGTCATTCCCATTAATGCACGCCGCCTGCACGGCTCAGGCAGCTGACTCGCGGGCGGACTCGGCGGTCTCCTGCCGCGGGTCGTAACCAAGATTGGGAGCCAGCCAGCGCTCGGCTTCCTCCACGCTCATACCCTTGCGCACGGCGTAGTCCTCCACCTGATCGCGAGCGATCGTGCCGAGCACGAAGTACTGAGACTGGGGATGGGAGTAGTACATACCGCTTACAGATGAGGCTGGATACATCGCCAGGGACTCGGTCAGGCGAATTCCCGTGCGCGCCTCCACGTCGAGCCAGCGCCACAGGGTCTGTTTCTCGGTGTGATCGGGACACGCGGGGTAGCCGGGGGCTGGGCGGATCCCCTGGTAGCGCTCGTCGATGAGCTCATCGTTGCTGAGTGACTCCTCGGGCTGATAGCCCCAAAATTCCTTGCGCACTCTCTCGTGCATGGCCTCAGCGAAGGCTTCGGCGAAACGATCTGCGAGGGCTTTGAGCATAATCGCGCTGTAGTCATCGTGGGCCGCCTCGAAGCGCTCCACGTGTTCCTCGATCCCGATGCCGGCGGTCACGGCGAAGCCGCCCACCCAGTCGATGACACCGCTCTCGCGCGGCGCCACGAAGTCCGAGAGGCACAGGTGCGAGTGGCCATCGGGCTTGGTCTTCTGCTGGCGAAGGTTGCGCAAGGTCTGCAGCACTTCTCTGCGCGACTCGTCCGCATAGATCTCTACGTCATCCTGATTGACCGTGTTGGCGGGGAAGAACCCAACTACTGCCTTAGCTTGCAGCCAGCGCTCGTCCACCATCTGCTTCAGCATTGCTTTCGCATCGACGTAGAGCTTGGTCGCCTCCTCGCCGACCACCGGATCCTCCAGGAGCTGGGGGAACTTACCGGCCAGCTGCCAGGCGTTGAAGAACGGCTTCCAATCGAAGTACGGCATCAGCTCCTCGAGCGAATAATCCTCGAAGGTGTGAATGCCCGACTTCAGGGGGCGGGGCGGGGTGTAGCTAGACCAGTCCGGCTGCAGGCGGTTGGCGCGGGCCTCTTCGAGCGTCAGGCTCGGCGTCTTGCGATGGCGACCGGCGTGCTGCTTTCGACGCTTCTCGTAGTCCGAGCTCACCTTCTGCATGAAGGTGACGCGGGAGTCCTCGCCCACCAGGGCTTGGGCCACGCCCACGGCGCGCGAGGCGTCCTTCACGTACACCACAGGGCCTTCGTACTGCGGATCGATCTTCACGGCCGTGTGCGCTGGTGAGGTGGTCGCGCCACCGATCAACAACGGGATATCCATACCCAGGCGCTGCATCTCTGATCCCACGTGCACCATCTCGTCCAGGGACGGGGTGATAAGACCGGACAATCCGATGATGTCGACGTTCTCCTCGCGGGCCCTATCGAGGATCTTCTCCGCTGGAACCATCACACCCATGTCGAGCACGTCGAAGTTGTTGCATTGGAGCACGACGCCGACGATGTTCTTGCCGATGTCATGCACGTCGCCCTTCACCGTGGCGAGCAGGATCTTGCCGTTCGACTTACGGGCACCACCGCCACTCTCCTCTTGCTCCTTCTCGATGAACGGCACGAGATGGGCCACAGCCTTCTTCATTACGCGAGCCGATTTCACTACCTGGGGCAAGAACATCTTGCCGGCACCGAAGAGATCGCCGACCACGTTCATACCGTCCATCAGCGGCCCCTCGATCACGTGCAGGGGACGCTCCGCGCCCTGGCGAGCCTCCTCCGTGTCCTCGATCACGAACTCGTCGATGCCCTTGACAAGGGCATGCTCCAGGCGCTTCTCCACCGGCAGCTCGCGCCATGCCTTGTTATCGACCTTCTTCGCTGCCGACCCGTCGCCCTTGTACTTGGCGGCGATGTCCAGGAGACGCTCCGTGGCGTCGTCGCGACGGTTGAGGATTACGTCCTCCACGTGCTCGCGAAGCTCGTCGGGAATGTCGTCGTAAATCGCCAGCTGGCCAGCGTTGACGATGGCCATGTCCATGCCCGCGCGGATCGCATGGTAGAGGAACACGCTATGCATCGCCTCGCGCACGGGGTTGTTGCCGCGGAAGGAGAAGGACACGTTGGAGAGGCCGCCGCTCACTGCCGCATGAGGGAGGTTCTCCTTGATCAGGCGCGTGGCCTCGATGAAGTCTACGCCGTAGTTGTTGTGCTCCTCGATACCCGTCGCTACCGCGAAGATGTTCGGGTCGAAGATGATGTCCTCGGGCGGAAAATCGAGCTCCTGCGTGAGCAGCTCATAGGAGCGTTTGCAGATCTCGTGCTTGCGCTCGATCGTGTCTGCCTGACCCTTTTCATCGAAAGCCATGACCACCACGGCTGCGCCGTAGTCGCGCACCATGCGCGCCTGTTCGAGGAAGGGCTCGATGCCTTCCTTCATGCTGATGGAGTTGACGATGGCCTTGCCCTGGGTGCACTTAAGGCCCGCCTCGATCACGCTCCATTTGGAGGAATCGATCATCACCGGCACGCGAGCGATATCCGGCTCGCCAGCGATCAGGTTCATGAACCGCTCCATTGCAGCCTCGGAGTCGAGCATGCCCTCGTCCATGTTGATATCGATCACCTGGGCTCCGCTCTCCACCTGCTGGCGAGCCACGTCGAGGGCGGCGTTGTAGTCGTCGGCCTCGATCAGCTTACGGAACTTTGCCGAACCGGTGACGTTGGTGCGCTCCCCCACGTTGAGGAACAGGCTGTCTGCACCAATGTTCAGCGGCTCGAGGCCACTAAGGCGCATCTTGCGCGGCACGTCGGGGATCTGCCGACGGGGCATATCACGCACGGTCTCAGCGATGGCGCGAATGTGATCGGGCGTCGTGCCGCAGCAGCCGCCGACCACATTGAGGAACCCTGACTGCGCGAACTCGCGAATGATCGCCGCCATCTCCTGCGGCGTTTGATCGTACTCACCGAACTCGTTGGGTAAACCCGCGTTCGGGTGCGCGCTCACGTTCGTGTCAGCGATGTTCGAGAGCTCTTCCAGGTAGGGGCGTAGCTCCTCGGCACCCAGCGCACAGTTGAGGCCGATGAGCAGCGGGTTGGAGTGGCGTACGGAGTTCCAGAAGGCCTCGCCGGTCTGGCCAGAGAGCGTGCGACCGGAGGCGTCCGTAATCGTGCCCGAGATGAAGATCGGTAGCTCGATACCGAGCTCGGTGTACACGCGACGGATACCGAATAGGGCTGCCTTGGCATTCAAGGTGTCGAAGATCGTCTCAACCAGCATCATATCTGCGCCGCCCTCGATAAGCGCGCGTGCACCGTCGGCATAGGTGTCGGCGAGCTGGTCGAAGGTGATGTTGCGCTTCCCCGGATCGTTGACGTCCGGCGATAGGGATGCGGTTCGGTTGGTCGGGCCGAGAACGCCAGCGACGAAGCGCTGATGGCCCGTCTCAGCGGTCACCTCGTCAGCCACCTCGCGCGCCAGGCGTGCGCCGGCGAGGTTCACCTCGCGCACGTAATCCTGCATGTCGTAGTCCGCGAGCGCAGGGTGGTTAGCCGAGAAGGTGTTGGTCTCAACGATATCCGCCCCTGCCTCGAGGTAAGCGCGGTGGATCTCCTTCACAATCTGCGGCTGGGTCAGCACCAACATGTCGTTGTTGCCTTTCACATCGAGGTGCCAGTCCTTGAACTGCTCACCGCGGTAGGCGGCCTCATCCAGCTTGTAGCGCTGAATCATGGTCCCCATGGCGCCATCGAGCACGAGGATGCGTTCCTCGAGAAGGGCGTGCAGGGCGGCGATGCGCGTTTCGGATGCTGAAGCCATGGTGGAGATTCCTAGGGGAGAGTTGGGATGCGTTGGAGACGACGTCGCGCCGGTCGCTCCGTGGGCGGCCGGCGTGCGGCGTTGGCCGTGCTCGCTAGTGCCTGCCGATCACGCGGCCTTGTGGCTATCGCTCGGAGTCTTTCCGCGCACGCCCAACCAATGGCAGATGGCGTACACGAGCTCGTAGCGGTTGAGCGTGTAGAAGTGGAAGTTCTCCACTCCTCGCTCACGCAGATAATCGACTTGCTCAATCGCAGTGTTAGCCGCGATCAGGCGACGAGTCACGGGATCGTCGTCGAGACCCTCGAAGCGCTGCGCCAGCCAGTCGGGCACGGAGGTGCCGCAGCGATCGGCAAACACCAGCATGCGTGCGTAATTTGTCACGGGCAGCAGACCGGGCACGATCTCCGCCTCGATACCCACCGATGCGCAGCGATCGCGAAAGCGAAGGAAGTGGTCGCAGTCGAAGAAGAACTGGCTGATGGCGCGGGTGGCGCCGGCATCGACCTTGCGCTTGAGGTTCACGAGATCAAACTGTGCGCTCGGTGCGGAGGGATGCACTTCCGGATAGGCCGCCACCGAGACCTCGAAGTCGCCAATACGCTTCAGCCCTTCCACCAGATCAGCGGCGTAAGCGTAGCCACCGGCGTGCGGCGTATAGCTGGTCTGCCCGCCCGGGGGATCTCCGCGCAAAGCGACGATGTGGCGGATGCCCGCATCCCAATACTGGCGGGCGATGTCATCGATCTCCTCCCGCGTGGCATCCACGCAGGTGAGGTGGGCCGCCGGCTCCATGGTGGTCTCTTGCTTGATGCGGGTGACCACCTCGTGGGTGCGGTCGCGCGTCGAGCCGTCAGCGCCGTAGGTAACGGAGACAAAGCTTGGGCTCAAGCGCTCGAGATGCTCCACGGAGCGCCACAGCGTCTCCGCCATCGTCTCGTCTTTCGGCGGGAAAAACTCGAAGGAGACCGCTGGCGCAGGGCGGCTAGACGTTTTCATCGGTAACTCCAAGTCATCTCAGGGGCCCGCAGGCGCGGACTCGTACTGTTGTTGTATTCATGCGGCCACGACCTGCTGGGCTGGGGCACGCTGGGCAACGGTGAGCATCACCGTTAACGATTCGCTGGCGAGTCGCGTGGTGCGCTGATGGGTGAGGCCGGCGCGTCGTAGCCACTCCTCGACGTCGGACTCTCTAACGCCGAATTGCTGCGCGAGGCCCTCGCCATCGAGCGCCTTGGCGGCGTCTGCACTGCTGGCGAAATCGACCACTAGCAGGCAACCGTTTGCCCGTAGCACCCGCGAGGCTTCGGCCACCACCTCCGCCGGCCGCTGCGCTTCGAACAGGATCTGATCCATCGTGACCGTGTCGAAGCTCGCCGCGGCGAAGGGCAGGTTGTACATATCTGCCTGGCGCACCATCGCCTGCCGATCCAAGCCCGACTCGTGCAGCGCGGCCCTCGCCACCTTCAGCATTTCCGGATCCAGATCGATGCCAACGGCGCTCTCCGCGTGGCGCCCGAGCAGCTTCAGGATCCGCCCAGTTCCGGTGCCGATATCGAGCAGCTCCCCCAGGTGGCCATCGCGCATCCCATCGAGTGCGTTCAATACGGCCCTGGCGAATTCGGCAGTGCCAATGCTCGCGTCTAGCAGACGGTGCCAATCCTCCGCGTGAAAACGCAGGTAGCTGGCAGCTGCGCTCGCGCGCTCGGCGCGAATCTCCGCGAGGCGCTCGCGATCTCGAAGCAGCTGCGGGTCGTCGTCCGCGACCATGGCCAAGGCTTGGCGCACCAGCTCAGCGCCGAGGCCGCGGGTGACAGCGCGATAAAGCACCGAATGACGCTCCCGAAAGCGCAGCAGCAGCCCCGCGTGCTGCAACACCTTCAGGTGCCTGGACACCCGCGGCTGACTCTGCCCCAAGATGCGCGTCAATTCGGTGACGCTTAGCTCACCTTGGCTACAAACGGCAAGTAGGCGCAGCCGACTCTCCTCGGCGACCGCCTTCAAGCTCTCGATTGTGTGCGCCAGCGCTTCACCCATGCATACGAGTATGCAGATATCTTTATACTTTGCAAATGACCGGCGTCACGGCGGAGCCTGATCAGCGCCAGGACGCCTTGCCTTCGGCGATGGCGGGAAGCAACAGGGAGGTTCGGGACTCGAGGGCGCGCCGGACGCGGCTCCCATGCCCTCAGGCGCGCTTTCGCACCAGGTGCTGAACGAGCCAGGCCTGGTAGGCCTGCTGGAGCCGCTCGACCACCGGCCCGCGCCTCGGTGTCAGCGATCGCCCGTCGACTTCCGTCACAGGCACAAGACCGGCAAAGGTGCCCGTCACGAAAGCCTCGGCCGCCGAGTACACGTCAGTCAGCGTGAAGTTGCGCTCGCGCACGGTCATGCCCTGCTCTCGCGCTAGGGCGATGACATTCGCCCGCGTGATGCCACCCAAGCAGTAGTCTCCACTCGAAGTCCACAGCTCCCCGTTCGGCTGCACGATGAAGAAATGGGTGCTGTTGCAGGTGGCGACGAAGCCGTGTGGATCGAGCATCAGGGCTTCATCGGCGCCGGCCTTGGCCGCTTGAATGCAGGCGGTGATGCAATTGAGCTTGCTGTGGGAGTTGAGCGCCGGATCCTGCACATCGGGGTAGCCGCGCCGCACGTGCACGGTGGCGAGGCGGATACCCTGCTCCACCGTGCTCGGCAGGGGATTCTTATGCTCGGCGATAATCACCACGGTGGCCTGGCCGATAGTGACACGTGGGTCCTGGTAAGGCGTAGCCTTGATTCCCCGGGTCACCATCAGGCGGATATGTACCCCGTCGTGCATCTCGTTCGCCGCTAGGGTCTGGAACAGACGCGCGGTGAGCTGCTCGCGCGACAGGCCGATGTCCATGTCGATGGCCTTCGCCCCCTGGAACAGACGATCGAGATGCTGATCGAGGAAGGCGATGCCGCCATCGTGCACCCGCAAGCCCTCCCATACGCCGTCGCCTAAGATGAACCCCGAGTCGAACACAGAAACGGTGGCTTGGGCGCGTGGCACGAGTTCGCCGCTGACGTTGATCAGGATCTGCGCATTGCGCGGATCGTCGACATATTCGTGCGTGCCCCTATTGCTGCTCATAGTGCCTACCCTTGAAGCGGTTCAGTGCAGAATGACGTCGCCCGTGCCGCCTGCGGGTCGGTCGTCAACGCGGGAGAACACCTCGAGTACATCTTCCCCGTCGAACGCGTAGGCGCTACCACAGAACTCGCAGGACACGCTCAGGGACCCACTCTCGACGATTTCTGCCTCTACCTCCTCACGCCCCATCATGCGCAGGACGCGCTCGATACGCTCCCGCGAGCACGGACAGCGGAACTTCACGGGTGTGGGATCAAACAAGCGCACATCGTCGCGCGGGAACAGATAGCGCAGAAGCGCCCCATCGCCATGGCGGGTCAGGACGTCGGGCGGCATCACGTCGACCAAACCCTGCAAGCGGTTCCAGTGGTTACCCGCCTCCAACACGCTCGCCTCAGGCGCGTTCTCTTCAAGGGGCATCTTCTGTAGCAACAAGCCTACCACCCGCTGGCGCTGCGCCGACAGCCATAAGCGTGTTGGAAGCTGCTCCGAGTTTGCGAAGTAATCCTCTAGGCAGGTGACGAACGTCGGCTGGTCCAGCGCGACGATGCCTTGGTATCGCTGGCCGTCGGTGGCCTCTATGCTAAGCACGAGACGTCCTTCACCCACGAGATCGCGAAAGCAGCTCACCTCGCGTGCCCTGTCCTCTGCCTGCGCCATTGCGCGCATGGTCAAATCACTTCGACACTGGACCACCAGCATGCGCAAGGGGCCTTCGCCAGTCACCTGCAGCGTCATGCGGCCATCGAATTTGAGCGAGGAGGCGAGCAGGGCGACAGCGCCCATCGCCTGACCGAGCACCTCACGCACGGGAATGCTGTACGGACGAGAGGCCAGGGCAGTCTTCCAACTCGACGTTAGATCGACGAGCTGTCCGCGCACGGGCGTGTCTTCGAACACGAAGCGCCGCACCTTGTCAGGATGGCGCTCGATGCGCTGCGCATCCTCATCCGCCGGATCGTCTCGCGGAGGCGCTGGCGGTTCACCCGTCACTGGCATTGAGCTTGGCCTCGAGCAATTCGTTCACCTGAGCGGGATTTGCCTTACCCTTGCTCGCCTTCATCACCTGACCTACGAAATACCCCAGCAGAGCTTCCTTACCCGCCCTGTACTGCTCGAGCTGCTTAGGGTTGTTGGCGATCGCCTCATCCACCATCGCTTCGATCGCGCCGCTGTCAGTGATCTGCTTCAGACCCTTCGCCTCGATGATCGCATCGGCATCGCCCTCGCCAGCCCACATCGCCTCGAAGATCTGCTTGGCGAGCTTGCCGGAGACCGTCTTGTCGATGACCCGACTCAACAGGCCTGCCAGATGATCGGCCGCCACGCGACTCTCGTCGATCTCCAGAGCTTCCTTGTTCAACGCCCCGGAGAGATCCCCCATCACCCAGTTGGCGGCGAGCTTGGCGTTGTTTTGGCCAACCTTCTCCACCACGGTCTCGAAGTAATCCGCAACCGCTCGGCTGGCGGTGAGCACTTGCGCATCAACGGGGCCGAGGCCGTAGTCCTGCTCGAAGCGAGCGAGCTTGACGTCGGGAAGCTCCGGCAGGCTCGCCCGCACTTCACGGATGTAAGCGTCGTCGATTTCCACCGGCAGCAGATCCGGGTCCGGGAAGTAGCGGTAGTCGTTCGCCTCTTCCTTGCTGCGCATTGCGCGCGTCTCGTCCTTGCCCTCGTCGTAGAGACGAGTCTCCTGCACCACTTGCCCGCCGCCGTCGATCACATCGATCTGCCGCTCCACCTCGTAGTTGATGGCGCGCTCGAGAAAGCGAATTGAATTCAGGTTCTTCAGCTCTGCCCGAGTGCCCAGCGTACGCTCGCCGCGAGGGCGAATGGAGACGTTCGCATCACAGCGCAAAGAGCCTTCCTGCATGTTGCCGTCGCAGATATCCAGATACTGCACGAGCGTGCGCAGCTTTCGCAGGTAGGCCGTCGCTTCCTTCGCGCTGCGCAGGTCTGGCTCGGAGACAATCTCCAACAGCGGCGTGCCGGCGCGGTTGAGGTCAATCCCAGACTGACCATCGAAATCCTCGTGCAAGGACTTACCCGCATCTTCTTCGAGATGCGCACGGGTAATCCCTACGCGCTTGGCGCTGCCGTCGTCGAGGACGATATCCAGATGCCCGCTCCCAACGATCGGGAGCTCGTACTGAGAGATTTGATAGCCCTTTGGTAGATCGGGATAGAAATAGTTCTTGCGCGCGAATACGGACCGATAGGCTACTTCGGCGTCGATCGCCAAGCCCAGACGCACCGCCATCTCTACCGCCTTCGCATTCAGCACTGGCAAGACACCGGGATAGCCCAGATCGATGAGGCTAGCCTGCGTATTAGGATCCGCGCCGTAGGCCGTTGGGGACCCAGAAAATATCTTGCTATTCGTAAGCAGCTGCGCGTGAACCTCGAGGCCGATCACCACTTCCCAGCTCATGAGACCACCCCCTCAGGGGCAAGCTTGTGATGATCCGTGGCCTGCTGGTAGGCGTGAGCGACTCGCAGCATGCGCGCCTCCTCGAAGTGAGGACAGATGATCTGCATCCCCACGGGCAACCCCTCGACCGCACCGCAGGGCACGGACATGCCGGGCAGGCCGGCGAGGCTGACGCCGATGGTGTAGATGTCGTTCAGGTACATGGTGATCGGATCGTCAGTCTTCTCGCCGAGGGGAAAGGCAGGCGTCGGCGAAGTGGGCGCGAGCAAAACGTCCACCTGCTCGAAGGCCTTGGCGAAGTCGCCGCTTATCAGCTGACGCACCTGCTGAGCCTTCAAGTAGTACGCATCATAGTAGCCGGCGGAGAGCGCGTAGGTGCCGGTCATGATGCGCCGCTTGACCTCCTCGCCGAAGCCCTCGCCTCGGCTGCGCGTGTAGAGGTCGAGCAGGTCCTTGGGGTCTTCGCAGCGGTAGCCGTAGCGAACGCCGTCGAAACGCGACAGGTTGGAGGAACACTCGGCGGGCGCCACCACGTAGTAGGCCGGCACCGAGAGATCGACGTGCTCGAGGCTCACCCCGTCCACCACCGCGGCACCGAGTTCACGCAGGGTGGCGACGGCCGCGTCGAGGGGCGCGCGCATCGCGCTGTCGAGCTGATCCCCAAAGAACTCCAAGGGCAGCCCAACCTTGAGGCCGTCCAGGCGCTCGGCGTTGGCGATCGCATCTGCGTAGCCGCCCATCGGCCGATCGACACTCGTGCTGTCGCGCGGATCGAAGCCGCACATCGCCTCGAGCATCAGGGCTGCATCGGCGGCGCTATGTGTGAGCGTGCCGCCCTGATCGAGGCTGGACGCGAACGCGATCATGCCGTAGCGAGGCACCGCGCCGTAGGTGGGTTTGACGCCGGTGATGCCCGTGAGCGCTGCGGGCTGGCGGATCGATCCTCCCGTGTCCGTGCCCGTGGCGACGGGGACCAGGCGCGCGGCCACCGCGGCGGCCGAGCCCCCCGAGCTCCCGCCAGGCACTCGCGCCTCGTCCCAGGGATTAAGCACGGGCCCGAAGTAGCTGTTCTCGTTAGACGAGCCCATCGCGAACTCGTCCATATTGGTCTTGCCGAGCATCACGCAACCGGCGGCGCCGAGCCGTTCGACGACGCTCGCGTCGTAGGGGGCGATGAAGTGCTCCAACATGCGCGAGGCGCAGGTGGTGCGCACATCCCGCGTACAGAAGAGGTCTTTATGAGCGATCGGAATGCCCGTGAGCGGGCCACCTTCGCCAGCGGCGATGCGCGCGTCGGCCGCCTCGGCCTGAGCCACCGCCTGCGCCTCGGTCACGGTAATGAACGCGTTCAGGCGCGGGTTGTGGGTCGCGATTCGCTCAAGGAAATGGCGCGCCAGCTCCACGGCACTCACCTCCCGAGTGCGCAGGGCGGCAGCCAGCTCGGACAGGGATCGATCATGCATGAGGGCGTCTCGGACAGCAGCAGGACAAGACGGTGACCCAGGGCGCCACGTGCGAGCGCTTACGGGCCATCACTCAATGACACGGGGGACCAGGTAGAGGCCCTCCTGCACGCTGCTGGCATTGCGCTGATAGCGTTCGCGATGATCGGTCTCGCTCACCTCGTCCGCGCGCAGGCGCTGGGTACTCGGCACGGGATGCGCCATCGGCTGTACGCCGGCGGTGTCAGCAGACTCCAGTTGCTGGACGAAATCGATGATCCGCGAGAGGTTGTCGACGAAGTCCGGTACCTGCTTCTCGCCTATGGATAGGCGTGCCAGGTGAGCAATCTTTTTGACCTCATCGGGGGTCAGGGACATGGCGCAGTTTCCTCGAAAAAAAGGGATCCGAAGACGCGCAGGATGATACACGCGCCTTGCTCATGGTGACACCCATTGCTATCGTGGCGGGCTTCACCATTGCCATGCGTGAACCATGCTCAAGACTCTGCGCGGTTACTTCTCCAACGACCTTTCCATCGACCTAGGCACCGCCAACACGCTGATCTACGCGCCCGGTGTCGGCATCGTACTCGACGAACCCTCCGTGGTGGCCATCAAAGAGAATGCTGGGCGCGGCGAGAGCGTCTGTGCCGTCGGCACGGAAGCCAAGCTGATGCTTGGCCGCACGCCAGGCAACATCCGGGCGATCCGGCCTATGAAGGACGGGGTGATCGCCGACTTCGTGGTCACCCAGAAGATGCTGCAGTACTTCATCCGTCGCGCCCACGCGAGCCGCCTAATGCGGCCCTCGCCGCGCGTGCTGGTCTGCGTTCCCTACGGTTCCACCCCCGTGGAGCGGCGGGCGATCGAGGATTCCGCCGTCCATGCGGGCGCGCGCAAGGTGCACCTGATCCACGAGCCGATGGCCGCGGCGATTGGCGCCGGCATGCCGGTGCACGAAGCCCGCGGCTCAATGGTGCTCGATGTGGGAGGCGGCACCTCGGAGGTGGCCGTGATCTCGCTCAACGGCATCGTCTACGCGGAATCGGTCCGCATTGGCGGTGACCGCTTCGACGAGGCGATCATGAGCTACGTTCGACGCAACTACGGCATCCTCATCGGGGACGCCACCGCCGAACGCATCAAGCATGAGATCGGCTCGGCGTATCCCGGCCGCGAGGTGCTGGAGATCTCCGTGAAGGGGCGCAACTTGGCCGAAGGTGTACCTCGCTCGTTCACTCTGAACAGCAACGAGATCCTGGAAGCGCTGCAGGAGCCCCTCCAGGGCATCGTCGGGGCGGTGAAGACGGCGCTGGAAAAGACGCCGCCAGAACTGGGTGCTGACGTGGCCGAGCGCGGCATAGTCCTCACCGGCGGTGGCGCCCTGCTACGGGACCTCGACAAGCTGCTACAAGAGGAAACCGGCTTGCCCGTGCTCGTCGCCGAAGACCCGCTCACCTGCGTGGCCAAAGGCGGTGGTCGGGCCCTGGAACTGCTCGATGAGCAAGGGCCGGGCATCTTCAGCCTGGACTAGATCAGACGCCGACGGCCGACTCCCACGCGCACGGGTTTTTGAACTGGCGCACGAATCTGCCATCGCGTGCCCGCGGATTGGACACATAACGTCGTTGTCAGGCGCAATTTGTTGATCTAACACTTGTAACTGTTTGCATTGCCCTGTAAAACGGCGAGAATTGTGGAGTAATTCTTGCAACGCAGGCTGCCGAGCACCACCGAGCTGTGACGTACGACGATCATCAGCCAAACCCTCGCTTTCAACGCGGCAATCTGGGCCTGAGGCTGGTGCTCCTCGGCGCGATGTCCATCTGCCTCATGTGGGCTGATGCGCGCTTCCACCACCTCGATCAGATTCGCCGGGTTCTGTCGGCCGTCGTCTACCCCGTACAACTCGTGGTGGATGCGCCAGCGTCCATGGTCGCGTGGGTGGGCGACAACTTTCGAGACCAGCGCAGCCTTAGGCGCGAGAACGCTGCCCTGCGCCAACGCCAGCAAGAACTCGGCGTCGGTTTGCTACGCCTGTCGGCGCTGGAAGCCGAGAACGCACGCCTTCGAGCATTGATGGACTCGACTGCGCGCATCAGCGATCGTGTGCTCCACGGCGAAATCATGGCCGTGGACATCGACGACCGCTTTCGCCACCGCGTTGTCATCGACCGCGGGCTGCATGCGGGAGCATTCCCCGGCCAAGCGCTGGTCAACGCAGAGGGGATCGTAGGCCAGGTGCTGCGTGCCGACGACATGACCTCAGAGGCGATCTTGATCAGCGACCCCAGCCACGCCATCCCGGTGGCCGTCAACCGCACGGGGCTGCTGACGATCGCCTATGGAACGGGCGACACGGGGCGCCTGAACCTTCCCTTCGTACCCAAGTCAGCAGACATTCGGGAGGGCGACCTGCTCGTTACCTCCGGCCTTGGTGGCAGCTTCCCGGCTAACTACCCGGTGGCTAGGGTCTCGTCCATCGATCACCACGGTGACGAGTCCTTCGCCACTGTCGAGGCAGAGCCCGCCGCACGCCTAAACCAAACTCGCGAGCTCCTGCTCGTGTGGTCGCAGGAGGGTGCGGGCACCAGCGGCAACCCAGCCACCCTCACGGCCGATGCGAGTGCGAGTTCGTCGACGAAGGACGACGCCGACGCCAAGAGCGCAAGCAGCGCACTTACCGCCAGCACTCTGGAGCGATGACCGGCGGCGTCAGCAAGACCGCCACCGGGATCATCGTCGTCTCGGTAATCCTCGCCCTTGCCCTGAGCGTGATGCCACTCCCCCCCGAGATCGAATTGGCACGCCCGCCCTGGCTACCGATGCTCACAGTCTATTGGGTGCTGCGCCGTCCGGAGAGTTTCGGCCTGATTGCTGCCTGGGTGTGCGGCGTTCTGCTCGATGCACTTCAAGGCACCTTCCTCGGTCAGCATGCCCTAGCCCTGATCATCGTGGCTGCCCTCGCACAACGTTTCCGCCTACGTATGCGGGTCTCACCAATCAGCCACCAGACCGCAAGCGTGGCGCTGCTGGCCGCGCTCTACGAGTTTTTGCTCATGTGGGTGGACGGCGTGGCAGGGCAACCTACCGGTGGCTTCGCCCGCTTCACGAGCGCCGCGACCGTGTTGGCTTTGTGGCCCCTACTTGCGCTGGTGAGCAGTACGCGCGTCGCCACCACCGCCACCGACAGCTGAGCGCCTGGCGGCGCCACCCGCACCCATGAGTGCCCAAGACAGACGCAACATAAAGGACACGGATCGGGAGGTGCGTCTGTACGCGACGCGCATGGCCGTCGCCGCCGTGCTCTCGCTGGTCGCCGTCCTCGCCTTGATCGGTCGCCTTACCTTCCTGCAGGTCCTCAACCACGAGCACTACCAGGCGCTCTCAACGGGGAATCGGGTGAAGATCGAGCCGATTCCGCCGACCCGCGGCTTGATCAGCGACCGCAACGGCATCCGCATCGCCGACAACCTGCCGTCCTTCCAGCTGGAGATCACCCCGGAAGACGTTGATGACCTCAACGAGACCCTCGCTCGCCTGGGCCACGTGATCACCCTCTCCGACGGTGACCTGGAGCGCTTCCGAAGGGACTACAAGCGCCATCGGCGCTTCGAGCCGGTACCCCTGAAGTATCAGCTAACGGATGACGAAGTTGCGCAATTCGCCGTCCAGCGCCAGTTCTTCGCGGGCGCCGACGTGCGCGCGCGCCTGGCGCGGCGCTACCCACTCGGCAGCATAGCCGCTCACACGGTGGGCTACGTCGCCAGCCTCAGCCAACGCGATCTGGAACGGTTGGAGTCGGCACGCTACGCAGGCACCACGCACACGGGGCGCACGGGCATCGAGCGCGCGTTGGAAGACACGCTCCAGGGCAGGCCTGGCTATCGCCAGATTCTGGTCAACGCCCAAGGCCGTTCACTGAAGACTCTTAAGAACGACCCGCCGCAGGCGGGCCGGGATATCATGCTGACGCTCGACGTGCGCGTGCAGCGAGCGGCCGCGGCAGCGCTGCAAGGACGCCGTGGCGCGATTGCCGCCGTCTCCCCGCGCGACGGCTCGGTCATCGCCCTCTACTCCAGCCCATCCTTCGATCCCAACTTATTCGGCACAGGACTCTCGCAGGCTCAGTACGACCTGCTCGTGCGCAGCGACGACAAGCCCCTATTCAATCGCGCCTTACAGGGCGCGTACCCGCCGGGATCCACGATCAAGCCGATCCTCGGTTTAGCGGGACTGACCCTGCAAGCCATCGACGGCACGGAGACTCATTGGTGTCCTGGCTACTTCCAACTTCCCGGCGATTCACATCGCTACCGCGACTGGAAGCCTCAGGGCCATGGGCACGTGGATCTGCACGGCGCGATTGAGCAATCCTGCGACGTGTACTTTTACGAGCTTGCAACACGCTTAGGGGTGGACGTGATGCACGACTTCCTCACGAGCTTCGGCCTCGGCTCACGCAGCGGCCTGAACATCGGCAGCGAGCACGCCGGCTTAGTGCCCTCCACCGAATGGAAACGTACGGCGTTCCGTCGGCGAGCGGACCAGGTGTGGTTCCCGGGAGAGACCGTAATCGCGGGCATCGGCCAGGGCTATATGCTCAGCACCCCGCTGCAGCTCGCTCGTGCCACGGCGATCCTCGGCGCCCGCGGCGAGCGCTACGCTCCTCGCATCGTCGAGGCGGTGCGCGGGGAAGAAGATGGCCGCATGCAAACGCAGCCCACGCAGAAGCTGGCTCCTCTGGAGGCGACTGCGGAGGCTTGGCAGGAGGTGCTCCAGGCGATGCAGGGCGTGGTGCACGGTACGCGAGGCTCGGCCCGCGCGGTCGGCCGGTCCAGCCCGTACTTGATGGCAGGTAAGTCTGGCACCGCACAGGTGTTCACCGTGGCCCAGGATGACGAATACAACGAGGAGGAGATCGCCGAGGCCCTGCGCGACCACGCGTGGTTCGTGGCCTTCGCCCCCTTTGAATACCCACAGATCGCCGTGGCCGTGATCGTGGAGAATGGCGGTAGCGGCAGCCGCGTGGCAGCGCCCATCGCGCGTACGGTGATGGACGCTTACCTACTGCCGGCCACGCCAGCCGCCGGCACGGTAGCGGGGAACTAGCGCTCCATGAGCAGCGCCAATCCCCTGTCCACCGGCTATGCCGACGGCTCCGCCAACCCGAGCCGTGCGGGCGCACTGTTCCGTATCTTCCATCTCGATCTGCCTCTGCTGCTAGCCCTCTTTGCCCTCTGCGCCTTGGGCCTGGTTGTGCTCTACAGCGCGAGCGGACAGAGCGAGTACCTGCTAATTCGCCAAGCCGTTCGCCTCGGCCTCGCCTTTATCGCCATGCTGGTGATCGCTCAGATCCCGCCCAACTACCTGCGCATCTGGTCACCCTGGGCGTTTCTGGGTGGAACTGGGCTGCTGGTGGCCGTGCTCTTTCTCGGCGACGAAGGCGGTGGTGCCCAACGCTGGCTCGACCTTGGCTTCATGCGCTTCCAACCCTCGGAGATCATGAAGCTGGCGGTCCCGATGGCGGTCGCCTGGCTGCTGCATCCACGGCCCCTCCCGCCTTCCCTATGGATCATGTTTCTCGCCTTGGCGATGGTGCTGGTTCCGACCGCACTGATCGCACTTCAACCGGATCTTGGAACGGCCCTGCTGATCGCCGTCAGCGGCCTCATCGTGCTCTTTCTCGGCGGTCTGAGTTGGCGCCTGATCACGGTCGGCGGCCTGACCGCAACCGCCGCCGCACCTGCCCTGTGGTTTGTCTACCTGCACGATTATCAGAAAGAACGCGTGCTCACCTTCCTCAACCCGGAGAGCGACCCTCTCGGCAGCGGTTACCACATCATCCAGTCGAAGATTGCAATCGGCTCAGGGGGGGTGTTCGGCAAGGGCTGGACCAACGGCAGTCAGGCCAGCCTGGACTTTCTGCCAGAGCCGTACACGGACTTCATCTTTGCTGTGCTCGGCGAGGAATTCGGGCTGATGGGCGTGCTCACGATGCTCGCCGCTTACGCGCTCGTGATCGGTCGTGGCTTGATGATCGCGGTACAAGCGCAAGACACCTATTCGCGCCTACTCAGCGGCAGCCTCAGCTTCACGTTCTTCGTGTATCTGATCGTCAACACGGGCATGGTGAGTGGCCTGCTGCCGGTGGTCGGCGTGCCCATGCCTCTGGTGAGCTACGGCGGCACCTCCATGGTGACCATCATGGCCGGTTTCGGTATCCTCATGTCCGTGCAGACACACCGGAGGCTGCTCTCGAGGTGAGCAAAGGACTCTCCTGCGCCGCTTGGCTGGCGCTGGTCGCCGTCGCCAACGTGGCCCACGCCCTGGATGTGGCCGATGCCGACGTCGCCGCATTCATCGAGACCACCGCCCGCGAGCGTTCTATCGACAGCGCGTGGCTAACGGAATTACTCGCCGACGCGCAAGTAAAATCGTCGATAGTGAAGGCCATTAGCCGGCCTGCCGAGCGCACCAAGCCCTGGCATGACTACCGCGATCTGTTCGTCCGCGAACCGCGCATCAGTGCCGGTGCGCGCTTCTGGGCCAGCCAGCGCGAGGCTCTCGACGCCACCTCCGAGCGCTACGGGATCCCACCACGCGTGTTCGTGGCCATCCTCGGCATCGAAACCAACTACGGCACCACCCAGGGCGGCTATCGGGTCATCGACGCTCTCAGCACCCTAGCTTTCGCCTACCCACCGCGCGCCAAGTTCTTCCGAAGTGAGCTCACCCGCTTCCTCGAGCTTGCCCACGCGGGTGATCTCGATCCGCACACTGCCATGGGGTCCTACGCTGGCGCGATGGGAGCACCCCAGTTCATGCCGAGCTCGTACATGGCCTACGCGGTCGATGCCAACGAGGACGGCAGCCGAGATCTGTGGCAGAACTGGCCAGACATCATCGCCAGCATCGGTAATTACCTCGACGAGCATGGCTGGCGACCGGGTGAGCCTATCGTCGTGCCAGCCACGCTAACGGCGGGCACCGATCCCGCCTCATTGCCGGCGACCAAACTGGCCCTCTCGCACACGGTGGGCAGCCTGCGTGCCGCGGGCCTGCGCATCGATGAGGCGCTAGCGGATGACGCGAAGGCGGTCTTCATGCGCCTCGATGGTGACGACGGACCCGAATACTGGGTCGGGCTGCGCAACTTCTACGTCATCACCCGTTACAACCATAGCGTGCTCTACGCCATGGCCGTCGTGACGTTGGGCAGGTCGGTGGCTGACAAGCTGGAGCAAGCCGCCCGGTGAGCAGCACCGGCGCACATCGCCGGCGATCTTGGCTGGGCACCATCATCATCGTCGCGCTGGCCATGGCGATCGCCGGCTGCGCCAGCTCAGGTGGCGCAGATAGCAGCAGTAGCTCCAGCAAGGCCTCGCACTCGAGCGCCCGCGTGAATCGCGCTGGCAACGCTCCCTTCTACGAAGTGATGGGACAGCGCTACTACGTGATGATGCAGGCGGCCGACTACCGCGAGCGCGGCGTCGCCTCCTGGTACGGCGCAAAGTTCCACGGTCGGCCGACGGCGAGCGGCGAGATCTACGACATGTACGCGCTGAGCGCGGCGCACAAGACCCTGCCGATCCCGACCTACGTGCGCGTGCGCAACCTCGCCAACGGCCGCGCTATCGTGGTGCGCGTCAACGACCGCGGCCCCTTCGTCAAGAATCGCTTGATCGACCTGAGCTACGAAGCCGCTCGCCGCTTGGAGCTGATCGGCCCGGGCACGGGTCTGGTGGAGGTACAGGTGGTTTCGGCGCCCGCTGCGCCCGCCCCCCGCGCCGATACGCTGCTCGCCACCCCAGCGACGTACGCTGCGCCGCCGCCGGAAGTTATCCCAACGCAGGGGGCGCCGTCCGGGGGCTTCGCCGAGTTCTTCGTACAGGTCGGGGCGTTCTCCGACGCCGCTAACGCCGAGCGCCTGCGCACGCGCCTGCAGGCGCTCGGCTTTGCGAACGTCGTGATCCATCGAGCGCAACCACCGGAACCTGCCTTCCGCGTTCGGGTCGGACCCTTCTCAGACGTCCGCGCCTACGACGAGCTCGTCGAGCGGATGCGACTCGCGAACATTACCGATACATTCCTGACCGGCTACTAGCAAGTGCAGGCTGCTGCGGCGACCTCGCAGCGCCCCGGTCAAGATCTAACCGCCGAGAGGCCCAAGGTTACGCATGCATTCGATGTGCTCCCGATTGGTGTTTTCCTGCCTACTGTCGATCGCTGCTGGTAGCGTGACGGCGCAGCTGCCCTCGCTACCCGTCCCCGCCGCCCCACAGGTCGACGCCCGCAGCTACATCCTCATCGACTTCCAAACGGGCAAGGTGCTGGCCGAACGGGAGGCGGATCTTGTTGTCGATCCCGCCAGCCTAACGAAAATAATGACAGCCTACCTAGTGTTCACCGAGCTGCGCGATGGCCGCCTCACGCTCGATGAAGAGGTGCTTGTGAGCGAGCGTGCCTGGCGCATGGGCGGCTCGAAGATGTTCATCGAGGTGGGCGATCGGGTGCGCGTAGAAGACCTCATTCGCGGGGTCATCGTGCAGTCCGGCAACGACGCCAGCGTGGCCCTGGCCGAGCACATCGCGGGCACGGAGGACGCCTTCGCCCTGCGCATGGAACAGCAGGCCCTGGCCATGGGACTCGTGAACAGCCAGTTTCGCAACGCCACGGGAATGCCCGCCGAGCGCCACCGAGTCACGGCTCGCGATGTGGCCGCCATGTCGAGACGACTGATCGCCGACTTCCCCCAGTACTACCCGCTCTACTCCGAGCGCGAGTTCAAGTTCGGCCCGATCGAGAAACCCCAGCGCAACCGTAACCCCCTGCTCGGGAACTTCGAGGGTGCTGACGGTCTGAAGACCGGCTACACGGCGGCCGCCGGCTACTGCTTGGCAGCCTCCGCCGAACGCGACGGCCAGCGCCTGATCTCCGTGGTGATGGGGACCAAATCGGCGCGGGCACGCGCCAGCGCTAGCCGCGCCTTGCTGAATTACGGATTTCGCTACTACGCCACCCATCGTCTCTACGGCGCAGGCGACACGATCGCCAGCGTGAGGGTGTGGAAGGGCGATGTGGAACAGGTGCCACTCGGTATCGAGCAAGACCTGTGGATTACCATCCCGCGCGGTAGCTACGATCGTCTCCAGGCGAGCACCACGGTCAGTGAGCGTGCCGTCGCGCCCGTAGACGGTGGACAGACGCTCGGCCGCCTGCAGGTGACGCTGGACGGCGAGACGGTGGTCGATACGCCCCTGACCACCTTGACACCGGTGATCCCTGGCAGCTTCGTCAAGCGCACCTGGGACCAGGTGATAATGTGGTTCAACTAGGGCGCTGGGGGCACTGACGATGGCCAATGTACTCGGTATGGCTTACCTCGATGGCGAGCTCCTGCCCGTGGAGGAGGCGCGCATTCCCGTACTCGACCGAGGGTTTCTGTTCGGTGATGCTGTCTACGAAGTCATCGCTGCCTACGACGGGCTGCCGTTTCTCACCGACCGCCACCTGGCGCGGCTGGCACGCAGCCTAGCGTTCATCGCCTGTGCGAACCCCTTCGCGGCTGAGGACTGGGCTGCCTTGCTACACGACGTGCTGTCGGCCAATGCACAGCTCGTGCCTCCTCGGGCTGCCCTGTACGTGCAGGTGACTCGGGGAGACAGCCCAAAGCGCGCGCACACATTCCCCGCCACCGCCGAGCCGCGCACCCTGGTAATGCTGATGGATAGCCCCCCACCTCCCGCTGCAGCACGCGAGGCGGGATTGCACGCAGTAACCCTGGATGACCTGCGCTGGCGCGCCTGCCATATCAAGACCACCTCCTTGCTCGGCAACGTGCTGGCACGCGAGCAGGCCCGAGCGGCCGGTGCCGCCGAAGCACTCCTACACCGCGACGGCCTGGTGAACGAAGGCTCTACGAGCAACGTGCTGGCCTGGATCGATGACACCCTTGTCTCCCCGCCCGACGGCCCCGATATCCTGCCGGGTGTCAGCCGCGACTGGGTGCTGGAGCAGGCAGCCCAGGCTGGCGTACGCTGCGAGAGACGGCCGATTGCCCTGCAGGCTCTGCGCGAAGCAGAGGAGGTCTGGATCACCAGCACAACGCGCGAAGTGCTGCCCGTGACGCGTTTGGATGAGCATTCGATCGGCGACGGCCGGCCCGGTCGTCACTGGCGCGACGCGTGGGACCGCTACCGAGCATCAGTCGCCGCAGGGGGGCCAGAGGATCGCGACTGAGACCAAGTCGCCTAGATGAGTATTCGACGAAAGGAGGAGCGTTATGACCAACCAAAACGGCAACGACACGCCGCCGCGCGTGCTGTCTCAGGCCAATCGCCTGAAGGCGCTGGAGGAGACGCCCCTGGAGTTTCCCGTCAACTTCCCGATTAAAGTCATCGGCCGCGATAGCGAAAGCGCTAGGCCCTTTCGCGACGTGGTGATCGGTATCCTCGATTGCCACTTCGCCGCCGTCGAGCGCGACGGGATCGCCGAGCGCCCCAGCCGCGGCGGCAAGTACACCTCGATCACCGCCACCGTGCGCGCCGAGAGCAAGGATCAGCTAGACGCTGCCTACGCGGCCCTAACGGCCAACGACGAGGTGCTGTGGGCCCTGTGAGCGTCGCCGCCGGCGAGCCTCCCCTCGCTGCGTTGCATCTGTGTCGCGTGGGCCCAATCGCCTACTCGCATGCCCGGGACGCGATGGCGCGGTACACCGGTGAGCGCGGCGGCGTCTCACCGGATGAGGTGTGGCTGGTGGAGCATCCGCCGGTCTTCACGCTCGGCTTGAACGCATCCCATGATCACGTGCGGGTGGCGCGCGAGGACATCCCCGTGGTGCAGACCGATCGCGGCGGCCAAGTGACCTACCACGGGCCGGGTCAGCTGGTGCTTTACCCCCTGCTGGCCTTGCGCCGCTACGGCCTCGGGGCACGCTCGCTCGTGAGCGTGCTCGAACAGAGCGTAGTCAGCTCGCTCGCCCCATTTGGCATCGAAGCAGCGGCGGATCCATCAGCGCCAGGCGTCTACGTGCAGGGACGCAAGATCGCCAGCATTGGCCTGCGCATCCGGCGCGGCTGCAGCTACCACGGCATCGCCCTGAACGTAAATGCAGATCTGAGCCCCTTCGGCCGCATCAACCCCTGCGGGTACCAGGGACTCGAGGTGACTCGGATGATCGACGAGGGTGCCCCCCGCGATCTCACGGTCGCGCGGATGGGCGATCTGGTGAGCGCCGAACTGTTGCGCCGCCTCGCGTACAATACGGGGCAATCGCTGCGCTACGTCGAGCGCGCTCCGACCTGCGCACCCCGTGCCCACGAGGAACACCCCGCATGAGCGACACCCAAACCCCACCCGCGCCGCCGCCGGCTCGGGCGCGACGTCTCGAACCCGGCCGCAAGATGAGCGCCGAGGAGAAGATGGCGCGGATTCCTATCAAGGTGGAGCCGACCACCGAGCGCGTGCGCAAGCCAAGCTGGATTCGCGTGAAGTCGCCCGCCACCACCGCTGTCAGCGATCTGAAGAAGATCCTGCGCGATAGCGCCCTGCACACCGTATGTGAGGAGGCGTCCTGCCCCAACATCGCGGAGTGCTTCGGCAAGGGCACGGCCACGTTCATGATCATGGGGGACATCTGTACCCGCCGCTGCCCTTTCTGCGATGTCGCACACGGACGACCGAAGGCGCTGGACGCTGACGAGCCGGTCAACCTCGCCAACACGATCCGCGACATGGCACTGCGCTACGTGGTCATCACCTCGGTGGATCGCGACGATTTGCGCGACGGGGGTGCCGGCCACTTCGTGGACTGCATTCAGGCCGTTCGCGAGCGCAGCCCGAACACCAAGGTGGAGGTGCTGGTACCGGACTTCCGCGGACGCATGGACCGTGCGCTGGAGATCATGCACCGGGCACCGCCGGACGTGTTCAACCACAACCTCGAGACCGTGCCTCGCCTATACCGCCAGGCGCGCCCGGGCTCTGACTACCAGCATTCACTGAAGCTCATTCGCGAGTTTCACGCCTCTCATCCCACGGTGCCGACGAAATCGGGCCTGATGGTGGGTCTAGGCGAGCAGCGCGAGGAGATTTTCGAAGTGATGCGCGATTTGCGCGCCCACGACTGCGAGATGCTGACGATCGGCCAGTATCTGCAGCCGACGCGACACCATCTTCCCGTGGAGCGTTTCGTGCACCCAGACGAGTTCGCCGAGTACGAACGCGAAGGCTACGCGATGGGCTTCACCCACGTGGCCAGCGGCCCGCTGGTGAGATCCTCGTACCATGCGGATGTGCAGGCGGACCAGGTGCTCGCGGGGCGTGAGGGCCACCCCACAACGTGAGCTGCACGGGCGGCCTCGCCGCCAGGGCCCGGGATCAGCGGAATGCCTGGTGCAGGCTCAGCTGAAGCTGCGGCTTATCGATGCTGCCGCTCGACTGTAGCATCACGCCCCCTTGCACCTTCAGCGTGCTCGTGACGACATAGCCGAGGGCGCCGTAGAGGCGGTTACGGTCGACGCGATCGACACGACGGCCATCGCCGATGTTACGTTCCAAATTGATGAACACCTCGTCGTACAGGGCCAGGTAGTACGCCCCGGGGTTCATCTCGCGCCGATTGAGGGGGATGTCGACGAACAGCGCGTAGCGGAAACGGGTGCGGAAGTCCTGGTCCTCCACGAAGCGCTGCTCCGTGCGCAGGCGATGACGTAGGCGCACTCTCGACCCCACTCGTTGGCGGATCAGGGCCTCTTGGTAGATGCGATGCTCGTGCTGACTCGCATCGCTAGGCCCGAAGGACCCGGAGGTGATACTCGCATACCCGAAGGTGAAGGTAGTGTTGCTGTCCTCCGGAGTGAAGGTGGCGCCGCTGCGCAATAGCAGCTGCTCGAGATCGCCGCCGAGATCCCAGTTACGCCACTGGCCATCGCCTTGCAAGCCAAAGCGTGAGTCCTCGAAACGAACATCGTAAAAGTACATGTACCAGGCGCCGAGTTGATCCTCGTCCACCGCTTGCGCGGATACGAGAGCCGGCATCACCAGCGCGGCACTCATCAACACGGCCGTCAAACAAGCCGGCTTCATCGCAGATCCCCTTCGGTTATCCCGGGCGACGCCCGTGGTGTGGCGGGCTCTCTAGGTGTGACAGCACACCACTCGCCAACGGGTGGGTGGGTGACCACGATAACCTCTAAAATAGGATGTCACTCAAGTCGTCTTCCTTTTCCTCAACGGCAGGTGAGGCATTGTCGTCCGCGGCGTCCGCGGCCGGAGCATCATCGCCCAGCATTAGGGCAAGGCCCTGCGTGATCCGCTCGCTCTGCATCGTGTAGTGCGCGTTGAAGTAGTCTGCCAGGGCACGCACCAGATCCGGCCGCAGGTGAAGGTCGAGCGAGTGTTCGCCCGCGCGGGCCGCCCAAGCGGCACTCGTTGCCGATAAGCTACGCACCGCGCCGTCCAACCTTGAGAACTCCGTGCGCGTTGCGGCAAACCCGGCGTAGATGTTCCGGCAAAATCCGAGCACCTCATCGCTTTGCTCGCCACGCTGCTCAAGCGCCGCCATGAGCGCTGCAGAGCGAGCGCGCAAAGCACCAGCTGAGCGCAGGTCGGCGCCCCCTGCGACGGCAGGGTCGTCCGCCGCGGGCGCTTCGTCAAGGGCCTCCCCATTAGGGTTGTCGGCAACCTCTTGGTCTGTGACCGACGGTTGCGCGTCAGATCTAGCGGCTACGGTTTGCTCGTCCTGGGTCGCGTTCATGCAAAGGGCACGGAGCTCATCGGTTAGTTTGCGCACGAGGCGAATCGCCGTGCCCGCCTCCGTGCTGTTGCTACGCACCTGCTGAGCGATCTGCTCGATCGCTCGCCCCTCAGCGCCCAGGCGGGCCGCGAGCACGACCGCGTTGACGGCAAGGAGGAAGATCGCCTCTCCCACCTGCTCCAAGTCGAGAAGATCCGTGTCCATTTCGGCCAGCGCCGCTCTCAAAGATCTGGTGATCGCCGAGCGTCCGTGAAACACCCTCGCGAGCATTCCCACCTGCACCGCGTAGTTGCGCAGGGTCGAGTCGAGCGTGTGCTCGGCTACCTGCCGCTCGGAACCGCCAAGGGCATTGGCCAGGTCCGAACCGAGCGCATCTACCTGCTCGACGAGTCGACTCAAGGCACTTTCAAGCTGCCGATGCTCTTGAGCCAAGTCTTGCGCCAGAGACTCGGTCTGGTCTCTTACGATACTGACCAACACCGCTTGAGCGACCGATAGTTCGGCGCCGTCCAGCATCCGATCGGCTTCGAAGCCGGGAAGCACCTGCCGCTCACGCAAGGACACCAGCTGCTCGAGGGCATGCTGAACGTGCTCCACGCGCTGGCGAAAGGCATCTTGAAACTGCATGGAGGACACGAGTTCACTCGTGGCGGAGCTGATCGCGCGCTGGCGATCGTGGACGGCACGAAACGCGCGCTCGTGGGCACGCTCATGCGCGCCGATTTGCTCGGCGGAGCGCGCCATGACCACCTCTGACTCCGCCAAGGCGTCGCGCAATTGCTGCTCACCCTCGAAGGCTTGGCGGATGGACCCGCGGAGCTTCGAAGCCTGCCGTTTGACCGTAACCAGCAGATTACCCACTACCTGTCCGCCGCGATCCGCCTCACTACCGATGGCGTCGGCGAACCAGTCGAGGTCGCGGCTCTCCTCATTCAGCGAGCTGCCATGGATCTGCGTGAGAACGCGCAGCACGGGAAACATCTGATAGCAGCGGTCGAGCGACTCGAGCTCCGCACACATCGCCTCCGCCTTGCGCGCGATCTCCTGGAGAGCTGCCCACTCGGAGGATGAGTCTTCTACGCTCGGTTGCACCGCAAACGCATCCCCAGCGAGAGAGGCGACCTGCTCTTCCATGGGGCGCTCGGCTGGCGTAACCAGTTTCTCGACCAATTGGCTCACGTGATGCAGGTCACGCGCAGTTTGCATCGTGCGCTTGCTTGCACCGAGAAAAGTCCTCTCAACGGCAGCAGACACATCCCCCAACGATTTGTTGACACCGGCGAGGTCTTCGAGCGTCAAAGAAGGGGTCATCGCTGAGCCGGCGTACTCCGCTTCGGAATCGGCGACCGTCAATACGCTGGCACTGCTCTGCATGGGAATTAGCTTCGCCCGCTGTGGTAATCGTGAACACCGATCCTAAGGGGCACTACCTAGTGTGCCACCTCGGCGAATTCACGGTTTTTGATCGTACTTGCCGTACCGTCAGGAAAAGCGTGAACCACCCTGAGTTTTTGATTTTTATTAGCTGGCAATCTCATTCGTAAGGTCCGAATTGGTAAGGAGCAGCGAGCATGAAAAGCCTGACAATTTCAGCCATGAGCGCCACTTCATCTCAAGAGCTTTCCGCGACAATAATGTCGGACGGTCTGGACCTCGACCGGGTGGAGCAGATCGACTTCGCCGGCCTGCAACTACTCATCGCAATCTACCTAGAAGGTCGCGATGAGTTCGAGAAACGAGTCCGTGGTTGCCTCTCAGCTAATACAGTTAGAAATCTACTCGAAGAGGGTGGAGCATTCGCCAAGAGCAGCAGCGAGCAACCCGACCTTGCCCCATTGTGGAGTCAGATCTGTGAGTAAACGCATCTTGGCGGTGGACGACAGCGAGTCTATCCGCGACATGGTAAAGCTAACACTCGAAACTGCCGGCTATCAGGTGGTCACCGCCGTGGACGGAGCAGATGGGCTCGACAAAGCAGATGACACGGTGGACATGGTGATCACAGACCTCAACATGCCCAACCTCGATGGCATCGGGCTGATCAAGGGCCTGCGAGCGAAGGCCAGCTTCACTGGGCGCCCCATCGTAATGCTCACCACCGAAAGCCAGGACAGTCGCAAAGCCGAAGGCAAGGCAGCCGGCGCTACCGGTTGGATCGTCAAGCCCTTTAAGAACGAGCAGCTCGTCGCTGTCGTGCGCAAGCTGGTCGGCTCATGAGCGACGCCAGCAGACGCGACCCAAGCGATACCTATCGCGAGGAAGCCGCTGAGCTGTTGACGCGTCTGGAGACCGCCCTGCTGGCGATGCAGGACGGTAATGAAGATGCCGAACTGATCAACGAAGCGTTTCGTGCCCTACACACAATCAAGGGCTCGGGCGGGATGTTCGGCTTCGATGACATCGTCGCTTTCGCCCATCGCTTCGAAACCGCCTTCGATACGGTGCGGACCGGTCAGGTGGCGCTCACCCCCGAGCTGATCGAGATTTCCCTCGAGGCCGGGGATCACATCGCCCACCTACTCGACGGCAGCGCGCAACCCGCCGACGGCGATCCGATCGCAGCCCGCTTGGAAGCCGCGATGGGACCCACAGCCCCCGGCGAAGGTGGCGCACCAGCGGCTCCCGCGGGCGAGGGACGCGGGCGCAACGACGGCAGCGGCGAGATGTGCAACTACCGCATTGTCTTCTACCCGGAAGACAACGCGTTTCGCTACGGCACCAACCCGCTGCTGCTGCTCGAGGAGCTGCGCGAATTGGGCGCCATCGAAGCGTCTTTGCTCTGCGACCGTGTACGGCCTCTAAGCGAACTCGACCCAACGGCCTGCCACCTAGGCTGGGAGATAACCCTCGAGAGCGATGCGGGACGCGAGCGGGTCGAAGATGTGTTCGTGTTTGTGGCCGATAACGCCACCTTGGAGATCACTCTGCTCGAGGCTGCCAGGGAAGACGCAGCCGCCAATAGCTCACCCCCTTCAGCTGCGCCGCCCCCCGATGGTCAACAGCAGGCGAAGGGCGCCAAAGAGAACGCGGCCAAGGCGGAGAAACCAGCCGCTCCCAGCACCTCTAATGGTGCTAGCAAGGGATCGGAGAGTCTTCGCGTATCGGCGGAGAAGCTCGACAGTCTGATGGACCAGGTAGGTGAGTTGGTAATCGCTCAGTCACGCCTCGCTGACATCTCAGATCGCTACGCGGACCCCGCCCTGCGCGCGGTGTCCGAAGACATCGATCGCCTGGTGACGAACCTGCGCGACGACACCCTCGACATTCGCATGGTGCCCATCGGACTCCTGTTCTCGAAGTTCCGCCGCATCACGCGCACCCTGAGCAAGGAGCTCGGCAAGAACATCTCCTTCGAGGTGCTCGGCGAGGAGACGGAAATCGATAAGTACTTCATCGAGCTACTGAACGACCCCTTGGTCCATCTTATCCGCAACTCGATGGACCATGGCCTGGAGTCCCCGCAAGCGCGCGTCGCGGCTGGTAAACCGGAGAAGGGCCGCCTGCAGCTGGCCGCTCGACACGAGGGCGGTGAGGTTCACATCACCATCACCGACGACGGGGCCGGCATCGACCTATCCAAGGTGCGCGAGCGCGCGATCGAGCGCGGCCTACTGACGGAGGACCAGGAAGTTCCCGATACCACCCTGCAGATGATGATCTTCGAACCCGGCTTCTCCACCGCCACCGTGGTCTCCAACGTGTCCGGCCGCGGCGTCGGCATGGACGTGGTTCGACGCACGATCCAAGACCAGCGCGGCAGCATCTTCGTGGAGACCGAGCAGGGTCGTGGCACTCGCATCACCCTGCGCCTGCCCCTAACGCTTGCCATCGTTGAGGGGTTCCACGTGAACGTGAACGGAGGCGCCTTTGTCCTACCGTTGGATGCTATCGAGGAGTGCGTAGACATCAGCGCGCAGGAAGATCTGGCCAGCGAGAGCCGGCGCATGATTACGATCCGCGATGAGTACGTACCCTTCGCACGCATGCATGAGCTGTTCGACTTCCCGTACACGCCTGGGAAGGATCGTCGCGTGGTCGTCGTCCGCGTGGGGCGTGAGCGCCTTGGCTTGGTGGTGGACGAGATCATCGGACAGCGCCAGACGGTGATCAAGCCCATGACGCGCCTCCACCGCCACTGCAGAGGGATCGCGGGGGGCACCATTCTCGGCGACGGGCGCGTCGCCCTGATCGTCGATGTGGGCGCCCTGATCCCGATCGCCAAGACTGGCTCCACTGACCGCAGAAGCAAACCTCGAGGTGCTGCATGAATGACGCAGCCACACCGGCGACAGCGCCGCCCGACGTCATCGTTGAGGAAGAGACCGTCAACACCCTGCTCACCTTCGAGCTCGGTGGCGAGGTGTTCGCAATCAACGTGATGCGCGTGCAGGAGATTCTCGACATCGTCTCTATGACGCCCGTGCCGCACGCCAATAGGTTCGCCCCTGGCGTCATCAATGTGCGTGGCAACGTCGTGCCCGTGATCGACCTACGCTACCGCTTTGGCATGCCGCCTAGGGACCAGGGAAAAAGCACCCGAACGGTGGTCTTCGAAGTGAGAGTGGAGGGAGAGACAACGCGCGTGGCGATGGCCGTAGACGCTGTTTACAACGTCGAACCTGTGCAAGAACTGACCATCGAAGAGCTGCCGGAGAGCGGCAGCAAATGGAACGGAAAACTCATCACGGGCATCGCCCGGATCCGTGAGCGACTGACGATCATCTTGAACCTCGAAAATGTCTTCGACACAAGCGTCGAATCCACCAAGCCGCTGATCGCGTAGGAGATCGCCCAATGCGACTTACCATCAAACTCAAGCTCACAGGTGCCTTCACGCTTCTACTCGCGTTCGCCGGCGGCCTTGGCTATATCGGTATCGACAAGCTCGGGGGCATGAACGCTCGACTCAAGACGCTCGCCACCGAGTCGACGATGCGAGTGACCACGGCGCAGGACATTCAGCGCCTCGCCTTGGAGATCGCCCGCTCCGAGAAGAACATCGTGCTCGCCGAGGACCCGGTAGTCGTGGAGCGCTATCAGCGCCTGATCGACAGCAATCGTCAAGAGATCGAGCAGAAGCTGAGCACCCTGAAGGCGCTCATCGGTGATGGCAGCAACGCGGACGTGGCCGAATTCGAAGCTGCCTGGGCGGGCTACGTGGAGAACAACGCCCAGGTGATCCGCCTGTCCATGCTCAACTCCAACGCTCGCGCCCGTGAGCTGTCGTCGAACGAGGCGCGGGAGGCGATTGGCACCGCCGAACGGGCGATAACCACGCTTCTCGATCGCGCCGCTAGCATCCCGCAGATTGCGGATCAGGCCCTGCTGACTATCGCGCGCCTGAAGGAAGACATGGTGCAGTCCGTACGCTCTGAGAAGAACCTGATCATCGCCAACGACGATGACGAGATGAGCAAGCACTTTGACAACGCACAAGCCCGTTACGCCTCCGCCGATGAGAAGGTCGAAGTGCTGCGAACTCTGTTCGCCGGCAGCGGCGGGCAAGCGATGTCGCAGCTGACAGAGGGGTGGGGAGGCTACAAGCGCTACGCCACCGCCGCCATGGAGACCTCCATGGAGAATGGCAACCGGCGCGCCTTCGAGCGCTCCGCGGGCGAGGGCGATGAGTCGCTCTCTCGCACCCGCGAGGCACTGCGCAACCTCGTCACTAGCAACCTCGCCGCCATGGAGCGAGACACGCAGATCAGCGATCAGAGCTACAAGTCGGCCCGAAATACGCTGCTGCAGATGGTGGTGGCCGTACTCGTCGTGGGGTGCGCTGCAGGCCTGTGGATCTCCAGCACGATCACCACGGCCCTCAACAAGGCGGTCCGGATGGCCCAGGCGGTGGCCAAGGGCGATCTGACCGTGTCGGAGACCGTGAGCGGTAACGATGAATTCAAGGACTTGCTCGATGCCAACGCGACGATGCTCACACGCCTTCGCGACGTGGTGAGTAACGCGGCCCACACCGCCAACCAGGTCGCCCACGGGAGCACTAAGCTGGCCTCCTCTGCGGAACAACTCTCCCGCGGCGCCACCGAGCAGTCGTCAGCCACGCAGGAAGCCTCATCAGCGGTGGAGGAGATGGCAGCCAACATTCGTCACGCCGCGGACAATGCCTCCACCACCGAGACGATCGCCGACAACGCGTCGGGCGATACGCGCTCGAGCGGCGAGGTGGTCAACAAGGCCCTGGCCTCCATCGAGACGATCGCCGAGAAAATCAACATCGTGCAGGAGATCGCTCGTCAAACGGATCTTCTCGCCCTCAACGCGGCGGTGGAGGCCGCGCGTGCTGGTCAACATGGCAAGGGCTTCGCAGTGGTAGCTGCAGAAGTGCGCAAGCTGGCCGAACGCAGCCAACAGGCTGCGGCGGAGATCAACGAACTGAGCAGCGAAACCCTAGGCTTGTCCAAGGAGGCTGGCGCGAAGCTAGAGGCCTTGGTGCCGAACATAGAGCGCACTGCTGAGCTCGTGCGAGAGATCTCAGCGGCGAGTCGAGAGCAGAATATCGGCGCGGAGCAGATCAACGAAGCGATGCGCCAGATGGACGGCGTCGTGCAGCAGAACGCGAGCGCTTCGGAAGAGGTCTCGAGCGTATCCGATGCGCTTGCCGGCCAGGCCTCGGAGCTACAGTCGCTGCTCGCGTTCTTCAAGCTCGATGACCACGTCCGCCAGGGCACGCCCGTGCTCGGCGCCAGCAGCGCAACGGCACCCACGCGCTCGACGACGTCCACCGCGACTCGCCGACCCTCCCCACCACCTGCCGCCCATGACGATGGCTTCGCCATCGACCTTTTGGGCGGAGAAGAGGTGGACGACACGCACTTCGAACCTTATAGAGACGCTGGCTAAGACTTCTGGAACGGTGCACCAGCAGTTAGCTGGTGCACCGCTCAGCTCCGGTACATCCAACTTGTCGTCGACCATTACCAGTGCAACAACCGATCACTGCAAGCGCGTTCGCCGCGGGACCCGTTGCGATGCTCGCACGCTACATTTTCGACCACTGGGGCTTAGTCATCGACGAGCGCCACCGGTCCATGCTGCAGACCCGCCTTCAGCGTCGCATGCGCGAACTCGGCAAGCACTCGCTGGAAGCCTACTGCGAGTACCTGTTCAGGCAGGGGGGTATCGGTAGGGAGCGCGATCTGATCTGCGAAGCAGTGACCACGCAGACCACCAGCTTCATGCGCGAGGCTCACCACTTTGAGTACCTCACGCAGGTTTACCTTCCGCAGATTCTTGGCGCCCATCGGCGCGGAGGACGACTCCTGCGCACGTGGAGTGCAGCCGCCTCTATCGGCCAGGAGGCGTACACGTTAGCGATCGCGCTGGCCGAATACCAGCGACTTCAGGGCGGACCCGCCTTTGAGATCTTGGCCACGGATATCAATGCGCAGGCGCTACGCCAGGTACAAAACGCCATCTATCCGGCGAAGGACGTGGACACGCTCGATCAAGCCTTGCGCGAGCGCTACTTCCTGCGCGGCCACGGTCGGCTGACCGGGTACGTTCGCATAGCGCCCGACCTGCGACGCCGCGTGACCTCGCGGCAGCTGAATCTGGTGGAGACACCCTACTCAGTCGCCACCGGATTTGACGTCATCATGATCCGCAACTGCCTTATCTACTTCGATAGTCCGAATAGGCTCAAGGTGGTTCGAGCTCTGCGGGACCGACTTGCGCCCGGGGGGCTGTTGATCACCGGACATTCCGAACACTTTCCTGCGAAGGACCTCGACATGGAGGCGGTCGGGCCTTCGCTCTACCAGCGTCGTAGCGGAGGTACTCGATGAGCATCGAGGTCCTGATCGTCGATGACTCTGCCACCGTGCGTGAGGCACTGCGCGAGATGATCGATAGCCAACCGGACATGCGTGTCATGGCGACCGCCCACGATCCGTTTCAGGCCGTCGACGTGATCAAACAGCGGGTGCCGGATGTGATCGTGCTGGACATCGAGATGCCGCGCATGGACGGCCTCTCGTTCTTGCGCCGAATCATGTCCCAGCGACCGATTCCCGTAGTGATCTGCTCCACCTTGATCAACGGCAAGAACGCAACCTGCGTGGAAGCGCTGCGAGCGGGTGCCGTCGATGTGATGAGCAAGCCCAAGCTCAGCTCCTCGGCGGCGATCGAAGAGGGCAAGATCATCATCACGGACAAGGTGCGAGCAGCCGCGAGCGTTCAGCTGTCCCCAGTACGCAAGCGCACGGTGCGCCAAGCGCCGCCGATCGGACGACAGGAAAGGCACACGGCCGATGTGGTGCTCCCGGCCAAACGCCTGGCGGTTTCCGCAAGCAAGCGGCGCAGCCCCTTGGTCGCGATCGGCGCCTCTACCGGAGGCACGCAAGCGCTAGAGACCGTGTTCGAAGACCTCGACGATACGGCCCATGGCATCGTCGTCGTGCAGCACATGCCCGAACACTTCACGGCGGCATTCGCCCGTCGCTTGAACGCCGTCTCTAAGCTCGAGGTGCGCGAAGCGCAAAGCGGGGATGAGGTCGAACCTGGCCTCGCGCTCATCGCCCCGGGCGGTCATCACCTGATCGTGCGCCCGCGCGGCGATTGCTACAGCTGCCAAATCGTGGACGGCCCCCTAGTCTCGCGACACCGCCCGTCCGTGGACGTCCTATTCCGCTCCGTCGCGCAGACCGCCGGGGATGCCGCCCTCGGCGTGATCATGACGGGCATGGGAGACGACGGGGCCCGTGGTTTAGCTGAGCTTCGTAGCACTGGGGCACTGACAGTGGGTCAGAGCGAGCGCTCGTGTGTCGTCTATGGAATGCCCGCCGAAGCCGCCAAGCTGGGCGCGGTCGCCAAGGAAACAGACCTCAAGGGCATCACCCGAATTGTCCAGTCCTTCGGACGCGCCGCAGCTCGCCACTGAGCAATCGAATACTATAGGCGAGATCAAGGCTGGCGCTCGCCGAATTCGCGTGCCAACTCGGCGAGTCGCTGGGGCGTACCAACATCACTCCAGGGATATCGATGCAGCGCGCCGCTCAAGCGATCGTCCCGAGCCGCGTCGAATAGCAATGGAGCGAGAGGAAAGCGCGAGCGGCCACTGAAGCCGCATACATCGATCCGCCTGAACAACCCCGCGCACAGGCAGGCAACGCCAGCGTAGGTGTACTTCGGATCGATTCGACGTACGCGAGCATCCTCGGTCAGCGCGAAGTCGTGGCGCTCTTTCCAGGAAGGGGAAGGCACCAGCATCAAAGCACCCTCGTCGCCCTCGCACATGGTGAGGGATTGCCACCAGGATGCGAGACCCTCCACCCACACATCGCCATTGATCACCAGGAACGGCCCTTGACCGAGCCAGCTCAGCGCGCGGAATATCCCTCCCCCGGTCTCCAAGGCACCCTCGGGCTCAGGTGAGTACACGATGCGCAACCCGAAGCGTTTACCGTCACCAAGCACCTCACGGATCTGATCACCTAGCCAACAGATGTTGATCAACACGTCGCGCACGCCGATCGACTGAAGACTGCGCAGGTGGTGCACGATAAGCGGCTCACCGCCAACCCGTAGCAGGGGCTTCGGCGTGCGGTCAGTTAGGGGGCGCATGCGCACGCCTCGCCCCGCCGCCAACACCATTGCCCTCACGAAGCGCTCTCCTCGCGGCGCACGCGGGCCACCGCCGCATCGTCCTCGGCACCCAGATTCGCAATCAACTCACCAAGCGCCTTGAAGGCCCTGTGACGGGCGCACGCATCGATCAGGTAGGCTCGCACCCGGGGCAAGTACTGCAAGTACTCGGCGCGACCATCTCTGTAGTACAAGCGAGCGAAGATCCCGAGCACCTTCAGGTGCCGCTGAATCGCTGCCCAATCGACCTGCTCGCCCAAAGCCTCGAGGGATGGCACAGATGCCCGGCCTCTCGCCTGTGCGTCGATCCCCTCTTGGTAACGCCGCAGGCAGCGTTGCTGGAACGCGATCGGCAGCTCGAGATAGCAATCGCGCAGAAGGCTGGCGAGATCGTAGGCTGGTGCGCCTCGCACCATGTCCTGAAAATCCACCACACCGGGCAGAGGCTCGCTGCACATGAGGTTGCGCGAGTGATAGTCGCGATGGACAGCAACCGGTGCTTGCGCAAGGGCGTAGGCCACGAGTTGCTCACCTGCCGGGTGCAGGACCGGCGCGTGGCAGGCGGCGGGCAAACGAAGGTGGTGTTGCAGATACCAGTCTTCTAGGGTAGACAACTCACGCCGCAGCAATGCCTCATCGTAAGCCGGAAGGGCGGCGGTGAACTCAGGGGGTGCGCACTGCAGGCTCACCAGCGCGTCGATCGCAGCGTCGTACAAAGGTCCAACCGTTCTAGGATCACTCTTGAGGGCCGCGAGGTACGTGGTAGGCCCCAGATCGCTCACCATGGCGAAGCCAAGCGTGAGATCGGCCGCGTAGATCTGCGGCACATGGAGCCCTAGCGTTCGCAGGCGCCGCGCCAGGGTGACGAAACGTCCAAGGTCTTCCTGGGGTGGTGGCGCATCCATCAGAATGACGCTCGAGGGTGTGCCTTGCACACGCCACGGCGCCGTGCCACGTAAGCCCCCCGATGGCAAGACTCCATCGTCGCCCAGAGTCAGGCGATAATAGCGCCGGAAACTCGCATCCGAAGAGGCGGGTACCAAGCCGTCCCGGGGAATCTCACCCAAGTATTGGGCCAGCCAGTTGCGCAGCTGACGCTGTCTTGAGGAGTCTTGCACTGCCACCACCAGGATCGAACGCTCGCGCGCGCCACCGCGCCATTGTACGCACGCTACGGAGCTTAGCGGGCGGGCACAGCACTTGGCACTCGGCGACTCGCCTGGCACTCGCCTCGCTTGGTTCGACGCTAGCCCTAGCCGCCGCTCAGGCAGAGCCCTTGCAGTGCTTCGCGCCACCGGGCGCAGACGACCTTCCCCCACCGGCGCCCGAGGAGAGCCTTACTCGCGTGCTGGTAGAGGCGGACTCGGCCCAGGTGAGCAGCCGTGGCGAATCGGTGCTCACCGGCGATGTCACCGTGACCTACGAAGGCCGTCAGCTGCGAGCCGATGAGGTGCGCTACGACCCGCAAACTCGGCGCATGCGCGCCAGCGGTAACGTGCGCTTGCTAGACCCACTACTGCGCATTGATGGCACAACTGCGGACTACGCCCCCGAGAGCGCCGCCGGCTCGTCCTTCAGCGATGCAAGCTTCAAGCTGCTCGACCAGCCGGGACGCGGCGGCGCCGAGCGAATTCGGCGCGTCGACGACGACGTGGCCGTGCTCGAGAATGTCACCTACACCGGCTGTCCTGAGCAAACCTCCGGTTGGCGCCTACGCGCCCCCTACATTCGCTTGGATCGGGAGAAGGACGTAGGCACCGCGCGAAACGTCCGCATTACCTTTCAGGGCGTACCCATCCTATACGCGCCTTGGCTCACCTTCCCCTTGAGCGACAAGCGCAAGAGCGGATTGCTGACGCCGAGCTTCGGCGCGTCTAGACGCAGCGGTACCGATATCGCCATCCCGTGGTACTGGAACATCCGGCCGAACATCGATGCCACTTTCACGCCGCGCTTATTGACCGACCGAGGCACCCAACTGCGAACGGACTTTCGCTACCTGTTGCCCAAGAGCGAGGGCGAAGCGCGCTTCGAGTTCTTGAGCAACGACGATCAAACCGGTCGCAACCGAAGCTTCGGCACGCTCTACCAACAGACCCGCATCAGCGACGTTCTGACGCTCACTGCCGACCTGGCACGCGCCTCCGACGGCAACTACCTGGAGGATTTCGGCGGTTCGCTCAGCGGCGCGAGCATCACCCACCTCGAGCGCCGTGTGGACCTGACCCTGCGTGAGGAAAGGTGGAACCTCCTGGCGCGCGTGCAGGACTTTCAAACCCTGGACGCCAGCATCCCGCGCTCAGCGCGACCCTACGAACGGGTGCCGCAGCTGGTCGGCGGCGGGCGCTGGCCAAACCTGTGGAAGGGCATCGACTTCGCCCTGGACGGTGAACTCGTCAACTTCGATCGCGCCGACGGCGTCACGGGCGTACGTCTCGACACCGCCAGCACCTTCTCCGTGCCGCTCACCCGCCGCGGGATCACCGTTCTGCCGGCGGTGACCGTCTCCCACACACGCTACGCCCTCGCCGATCTAGAGGAGACTGGCATCGACAGTAGCCCCTCGCGCACCCTACCGATCGTAAGCCTCGATGCGCGTGCGACCTTCGAGCGTCAACCGCGCAAGGGTGGCCCGATCCAGCTGCTCGAACCACGTATTCGCTACACCTACATTCCCTTCCGCGAGCAGGATGACCTGCCCGTGTTCGATACGGGAGCGCCCGATCTGAACCTCGTTCAGCTGTTTCGGTCAAACCGCTTCGCAGGCACCGATCGCATCGGCGACGCCAACCAGGTAAGCGTCGGCGTGACCGGACGACTCATCGATCAGGACAACGGCAAGGAGTTCCTCACGGCCACGGTGGGCAGCATTATCTCCTTTGCTGACGAGGACGTGACCATCCCGGCGGGTCGGCCCGAGGTGGACGATCTCTCGGACCTGTTGGCAGAGGTGGGCCTGCGCCTGGCGGACCGCTGGAATGCGGACGTGGGCTTGCAGTTCGATGCGGGCACCCGCAGCTGGGACAAGGCGGCCGTTCGCGTGCAGTTTCGACCGGGAAAACGGAGCGTTGTAAACGTAGGCTACCGATTTCGCGATGATGATCTTGAGCAGACCGACCTCTCCTTCGCCTTTCCCCTTGGGAATCGGTGGGAGTTCGTCGGGCGCTGGAACTACTCCCTCGATGAGCGGGAGACCCTCGAGCGCTTCGTCGGCGTCGGCTACGAGAGCTGCTGCTGGGCCCTGCGCCTGGTGCAGCGAAACTTCGTCTCCACCCGCCTCGGGGATCGAGACAACCAATTTTACGTTCAATTCACGCTGAAGGGCCTGACCAGCATCGGGTCGGCGACAAGCCGCCTACTTGACCGTGGTATCCTAGGATATTCAGACCTTTAGCCCTGCCCAACGTCACGGAGCCAGCATGCGTCACAACCGCACCGGTACCCGCCGCCGCGGCGCCATCACCCTATTCACCTTATTTGCCACCTCGCTGCTCAGCACCCACGCTCAGGAGCTGCCGAGCGCAGGCATGCTCCTCGATCGAATCGTTGCCATCGTCAACGAAGGGGTTGTCCTGCAAAGCGAGTTAGATGAGGAGATCGATACGATCGGCCAGCGCCTGCGCGAACAGGGCACTATGCTCCCCCCGCGGGACATCTTCGAAACTCAAGTCCTCGAACGCTTGGTAGTACGCCAAATCCAGCTACAGCGCGCGGAGCGCTACGGCATGCAGATTGACGACAACCAGCTGAACCGCGCCCTCACGGCCGTTGCAGAGCGCAACGGCATCAGCTTTGCCGATCTGCCGCGCGCCCTCGCCGCTCAGAACATTGACTACGTTGCCTACCGTCGCCAGCTGCGCCAGGAGATGATCATCGAGCAGCTTCGGGCGCGTGATGTCATGTCGCGCATCAACATCACGCAGACCGAGATCGATCGTCGCCTCGCCGAGCAGGCGGGCCGCGATACGAGCATTGAGTACCTGATCAGCCACATCCTGGTGTCGACACCGGACGCCGCATCGAACGAAGAGATCGCCGAAGCCAGACAGCGCACGAACGAGCTGCGCAATCGCATCGGCGAGGGCGAGGATTTCGGTCAGCTGGCCGTGAGTTACTCCTCAGGTCAAACCGCGCTCGAAGGCGGCGACCTCGGTTGGATGAACGTGTCCCAGATGCCGACCCTGTTCGTGAACGTGATCACTCGCCTAGCCCCGGGGGAGATGTCCCAACCGATTCCGAGCGGTAGCGGATTCCACCTGATTCGCCTGGAAGAAACGCGAGGCGCTTCGAAGATGATGGTGCAGCAGGCCCACGCCCAGCACATCCTCATCAAACCCAACGAAGTGGTGACCAACAACCAGGCGTATCGCCGCATCCAGGAGCTGCGCGACCGCATCGTCGGCGGCGAGGACTTCGAACTGATGGCGAAGCAGTACTCGGAGGATCCGGGCAGCGGCAACGCCGGCGGTGACCTCGGCTGGACCTCGCCCGGCTCCTTCGTGCCGGACTTCGAGAAGATGGTGTACGGCCTGCAGCCCGGCCAAGTGAGCGAGCCCGTGCGCACGCAGTTTGGGTGGCACATCATCCGCGTGCTCGGCTTCCGCGAATACGATCGAAGCGAAGAGGTGGCCCGTCAGGAGGCAATCCGCGCTCTGCGCCGCGACAAGCAAGTGGTGGAGACCGAGCGCTGGATTCGCCAGCTGCGCGACGAGGCCTACGTCGAAACTCGCCTCGAGTCCTAGCGAGGGACGATCAACCTTGACGCTGCTGCTCAGCACCGGAGAGCCGGCGGGGATCGGCCCAGACATTTCCCTAGCCTTAGCGGCAGATCCGAGCGTTCGCCTCCCTGCGCTCATCGCCCTTGGCGATGCAGAGGTACTCGATGAGAGGGCCCGTCGACTCGGTCTGACCTTAACCCTCGAGCGGGTGGAGTCGCCGCAACAGGTCGAGGGTGCCCATCGCCCGGGGCACCTGCCCGTTTGGCACTTCTCCGTACGCGATCGGGTCGAGCCCGGCGTGCTTAGCACGGGCAACGCCGCGAGCGTGCTGGAGATGCTCGGTGCTGCTACCGACTTGTGCCGTGCATCCCCCAATCGCCATGCCTTGGTGACTGCTCCGGTACACAAGGGGGTGATCAACGATGCGGGTGTGCCGTTCACTGGCCACACGGAGTTCCTCGCCGATCGCGCCGGAGTGCCACGCACGGTGATGCTGCTGGCCGCCGGACGCTTACGCGTGGCGCTCGCCACCACCCACCTCCCGCTCGCCGAGGTGAGTGATGCCCTGACGCCGGAAAGCCTAACCAGCACGGTTACCTTGCTCCGCGAAGGCCTCGTTGAACGCTTTGGACTGCAGCGCCCGCGCATCCTAGTGTGCGGACTCAACCCCCACGCCGGCGAAGACGGTCACCTCGGTCGCGAGGAGATAGACGTCATCACCCCCACCTTGGCCCGCTTGCGCGACAGCGGCGTCGACGGTTTGGTGGGCCCCCTCCCGGCCGACACAGCGTTCACGCCCAGAGCCCTGGCCGATGCCGACGCGGTACTGGCGATGTACCACGACCAAGGCCTCGGCCCGCTCAAGGCCGTCGGCTTCGGTGAGGCGGTCAACGTGACCTTGGGGCTGCCATTCGTGCGCACTTCCGTCGACCACGGAACGGCCCTCGACATCGCCGGCACGGGCGCCGCGGAGCACGCCAGCCTGCTGAGCGCACTGCTGCTGGCGAGCGAACTGGTCATGCGGTGAGCGAACACATTCCGCGCAAACGCTTCGGCCAACACTTCCTGCACGACCCGCAAGTGCTGAGGCGAATTGTCGATGCGATCGCCCCCGCGCCCAGCGATCGTCTAGTCGAGATAGGCCCCGGGCAGGGTGCGCTGACCGCGCCGTTGCTCGCCCGCGGCGCGACCCTCACCGCGATCGAACTAGATCGAGACCTTGCGCCGGCCCTCGCTGAGCTGCCGGGGGCAGCACAGCGGCTCTCGGTCCTTCAGAGCGACGCGCTGACTCTCAACTACGCTTACCTAGCAGATTCGCTCGGTGGGCCGCTGCGCCTGTGCGGAAACCTGCCGTACAACATCTCCACGCCCCTAATTTTCCACTTGCTCGGGTTCAGAGGGCATGTGATCGACATGCACTTCATGCTGCAAAAGGAAGTGGTCCTTCGAATGGCGGCGACGCCCGGCAGCAAGACCTACGGCCGCCTGTCGGTGATGCTCGGTGCCGTCTGCGAGGTGGAAATGCTCTTTCATGTGGGACCTGGCGCGTTCAACCCGCCGCCGAAGGTGGATTCCAGCGTAGTGCGCATTCGGATCCCACGGCGAGCACCAGTGCAAGTCGATGACACAGCCCTGTTTGCCAGTCTAGTGCGCCAAGCTTTCTCGATGCGCCGCAAGACCCTGCGCAACGCCCTCAAGCGCCTGGTGGATGCGAGCACCATCGAAGCGGCCGGGCTCGACCCAGGTGCGAGACCAGAAACGCTGACGGCGGCTGACTACGCCGCCCTCACACGAGCCGCCGCCACCCCCTGAAGGGGCTGAGCCAGTGGCCTATACTGGCGCCGGGGCGCCTTATCCGCCCGATCAGGAAACACCGCAGATGAGCGACCCCTACCGCACAATACTGGCCGCCGTCGACCTTTCCGACGACAGTCATCAGGTAGTGGCCCGGGCCATGGCTCTCGCCCGCGCGCAAGCTTCTGCCCTCATTTTACTGCACGTGATCGAGATGACGCCGACTAACGCCGGCAGCAAGGCAGCGACACCGCCACCACCCTTGACGCAAGAGCTCGAAGCGAGCGCACGCAAGCGCTTCGATGCCCTCAGCGAGCGCTTTCACCTGGGCGACGTGCAGCAAGTGATACGGATCGGTGGCCTACGAGATGAGATCGTCGCACTGGCAGGCGAACAAGCGGTAGATCTAATCGTACTCGGCAACCGTGAACGGCACGGCCTCGCACTCATCTTGAATCTGACCGAGGACACGGTGCTGCACGCGGCACCTTGCGACGTTCTGGCCGTTCGAATCACCGCAAGCTAAGGACGTGAGAGCAGCATGAATCACGATGGGAGAGCCACATGATCGAGGGCACGGCAGACGACGCTCACCCCATCGCGGTGGAGGTGCAAACCCAGTTTCTCGACGAGCAGTCAGATCCCAGCAGCAGTCGCTACGTGTTCGCCTACACGATCACTATGCGCAATCACGGCGATCAACCGGCTCGCTTGCTCACTCGCCATTGGCTGATTACCGATGCAAACGGCAAGGTGCAGGAGGTAATTGGCGAGGGCGTTGTCGGCAAGCAACCCTACCTTCGCCCTGGGGAAGACTTCAGCTACTCCAGCGGCGCCATCCTGGAGACCCCCGTCGGCGCGATGCAGGGGCACTACGAGTGGATAGGTGACGATGGCGAGCGCTTTCGTGCGCCGGTCGACCCTTTCACTCTTGCCATCCCCCGCGCCCTCAACTAGTGGCCGTATACGCGATCGGCGACCTACAGGGCTGCGCCGAAGCACTCGAGCGTCTCCTAGACAGGCTTCGCTTCGACCCAACCGCTGATCGACTGTGGTTTTGCGGTGACTTGGTCAATCGCGGCCCGAACTCGATCGGGGCCCTGCGCCTAGTCCACTCCCTCGGCGATGCGGCGATCGCCGTGCTCGGCAACCACGATCTACACCTGCTGGCGGTCGCCGCCGGCGTGCGCCCGGCCCGCCCGCACAAGGGAGACACGCTAGGCCCGATCCTGAATGCCGACGACGGCGCCGAACTGCTCGCCTGGCTGGCACGCCAACCGCTCGCCCACTACGACGCCGAAGTGGGCTGGCTAATGGTACACGCAGGCCTACCACCGCAGTGGAGTCGCAACGATGCGCTCACCTACGCGGCAGAGGTGCAGGGCGTGCTAAACAGCGGCGAAGCTACGGCTTGGCTCTCGCGCATGTACGGCAACGATCCCGATCAGTGGCACCACGACCTAGCGCGCGATGAACGCCTACGATTCACGGTCAACTGCCTCACGCGCATGCGCTACTGCACCTTGCAGGGGCAGCTGAGGTTCAAGGCAAAAGGTGCCCCAGGCAGCCAGCCCGAAGGGCAGCTGCCCTGGTTCGCCGTGCCCGGACGCCGCTCCGCAGACACGCCCATCGTCTTTGGTCACTGGTCGACGCTCGGCCGCTACCGCGCCTACAACGTGCTCGGTCTCGACACCGGTTGCGTGTGGGGCGGCTGCCTCACGGCAGCGCGACTGGCCCCGCATCCGGTAGACTTCGTGGAGGTCGACTGCCCTGGCGGCCTGCCCGTGGACGAGCACTCTTAGGGGAAACGATGGCCGATCCATCACCAAGTCGTGCGCCCTTGCCTGCACCGATCAACTTTCTCCAGTGGATCGATGAGAACCGAGATGCCCTCAAGCCTCCCGTGTGCAACAAACGCGTCTTCCCCATGGGCGAGTTCATCGTGATGGTCGTCGGCGGGCCGAACAGCCGCAAGGACTATCACGATGACCCCGGCGAAGAGCTCTTCTACCAGGTGGAGGGCGATATGCTGCTGAAGACCATCCAGCACGGCGAGGTCGTCGACATCCCCATACGGGAGGGGGAGATGTTCCTCCTCCCCGCCCACGTGCCGCACAGTCCCCAGCGCTTCGCGCACACCGTCGGACTGGTCGTCGAGCGCCCCCGACTTCCCAGCGAAAGGGACGGCTTCCTTTGGTACTGCGAGAACTGCGGTGCGCAACTGCACAGCGAGTACTTCGCCCTAGAGAACATCGAAACGCAGCTGGCACCGCTGTTTGCCAAGTTCGCCGCCAATGAGGCACTTCGCACGTGTCGTCGCTGCGGCACGGTCCAAGACCCCTCATGAGAACCGCTCTCACGATGCTGAAGATCGGCCACGGCACATCGGAGTGGCTGCGGTCCTACCTCACCCAGCGCTACCGCTGCAGGTTCCCCTTCCTTGCTGCGCTAACGGGCAGGACATAAGCGCGATGCACGGCGTAGTGATCTGCGAGATTTGCCTGGAAGGTAACCGCTACTTGGCGCGCTTGGATCAGCCGGCACGACTGCACATTCCACTGCATTTCGATCAGACAGACGATGAGCACGAGCCGGCGCTACAACCGAACCATTTCGAGGCACCGCGCGCTCGCGCCAAAGCCTTGAAGGGCGATGGCTTCACGGCAGACACGCGCCTTGGCGGTAGTTGCAACGCGCTTACGCTGGAGCTCACTCCCCACTGCAATGGCACTCACACGGAGAGCGTCGGCCACTTGACGCACGCACGGTGTAGTGTGGATGAGTTGCTCCTCGAAACCCTGATCCCGGCCGCCGTGATCAGCATTACCCCGTGCCCACCCGCCGAGTCCGAGGAACGGGCCCGCCACGCGCTTGTGAACGATGATCGACTGATTACCGCCGAAGCCCTGGCTAAGGCCCTAGCCGGCGTGCCCACGCTACCGGGGCTGATCGTTCGCACCTGGCCGAACGACCCGGACAAGCGCCATCGCACCTACGAAGGTGCCTCGCCGGCACCCTTCTTCACCCTCGAGGCAGCCGCATTCGCTCGCGACCGAGGCGTACGCCATCTCCTCGTTGACGTACCCTCCCTGGACCGCGCTCACGACGAAGGCCACCTCGGCGCTCACCGCGCTTTCTGGGGCATGCGCGAGGGTGAACACATACCAGCGCCTGGCCGCGAGCACTGCACGATCACGGAGATGATCTACGCAAATGATAGCGTCGCCGATGGCCTCTACCTACTGAATCTGCAAATCGCGCCATTCAATTGCGACGCAAGCCCCTCGCGGGTATTCGTCTATCCGCTGGAAATGGCTCGATGAGCGAGCGGGCAGGTGAGTTCGATGAACTAACTCTGGACTTGGCTCTCGCCCAACGCTTAGACGATCAGGACCCACTCGCCGGCTTCCGCGATCAGTTCCATTTCCCGCTCAACGCCGGGGAACCAGTACTGTATCTGTGCGGTAACTCCTTGGGCCTGCAGCCACGCAGCACCCGCACCTTCGTTGATGAGCTCCTCGCGAGCTGGGCGCAGCGCGGCGTCGAAGGGCACTTCGAGGGAGCACGACCCTTCGCACCCTATCACGAGTTCGCGCGCGACGGCCTAGCACGGCTCGTGGGCGCCAAGCCGATCGAGGTGGTGGCGATGAACTCGCTCACCGTAAACCTACATCTGATGCTGGCTAGCTTCTATCAACCGAAGGGCCGTCGCCGCCGGATGGTGATCGAACGCGGCGCCTTTCCCTCAGATCGTTACGCCCTGCACTCGCACCTGCAGGTGCGCGGCATGGATCCCGAGCGAGACCTGGTAGAACTGGTCCCCCGCGAGGGTGAGCGGTGCCTGCGCACGCAGGATATCTGCGCCGAACTCGATGCCCTCGGCGACACCCTTGCCACGGTCATGTTGCCCGGCGTGCAGTACTACACCGGCGAGGTGTACGACATGGCGAGCATCGCCGAGACCGCGCACCGCTGCGGCGCCACCGTAGGCTTCGACCTAGCACATGCGATCGGCAACATCCCCTTGGCACTCCACGAGTGGCAGGCAGACTACGCCGTTTGGTGCAGCTACAAGTATCTGAACGCAGGCCCAGGCGCGGTCGCGGGCGCCTTCGTACACGAACGCCACGCACACCAGGCGTTGCCGCGGTTCGCGGGATGGTGGGGCCACGATGCCGAACGCCGTTTCGAGATGGGGCCGGAGTTTCACGCCACCGCTGGGGCAGATGGCTGGCAGCTGAGCAATCCTCCCGTCCTCGCCTTGGCCCCCGTGCTCGCTTCCCTGGAGATCTTTGACGAGGCCGGCATGCCCCGACTTCGCGACAAGGCCCTGCGGCAGTGGTCTTTTATGCATGCCTTGCTACGCAACCGACTAGGAGACCTCGTCGAGCTCATCACGCCCGTGGAGCCGCTGCGCCATGGGTGCCAGCTCAGCCTGCGCCTTCGCGGGGAGACGGCGCACCGGCGCGACGTGTTCGCGCGCCTGGCAGCCGCTCACGTGGTGTGCGACTGGCGCGAGCCAGACGTCATTCGCGTTGCTGCCGCACCGCTGTACAACCGCTATGAAGACGTATGGCGTTTCGTCGAGGTGCTTCATTCGCTGCTGAAGGACTGAGCAAGGCTGCCAAGCCATGACCGGCTCGACGACACCAACGGCCGCTGTCAGCATCGTTGGCGCAGGCCTTAGCGGCGCCCCACCTGGCAGTGTTGCTGGCTCAACGGAGCTTCGAGGTCGATCTTTGCGAGGGGCGCCCAGACCCGCACCCTGACCGACTCAGCCTTGCACGGTAGTGGCGCTCTGCAGAGCCCCCTGAAGCCAGCCCGCGTACCACGCGTCGAAACCGTGTACGCACGCCTCACTCGCATGGTAAGGACCTGGCGCGTAGCCGCGGGCGCGCACGCCGTCCTGGTTGCGTTCGCACAGCTGCCAATCCTGCCGGTTGGTCAGATCCCAGAACTGCACCGCATCTTCGATCGCCTCTCGATAAGCTAATGCTTCTGGTAACACTAACCAATCGCAGCTCACTCGCGTGCGATTCGGTGCCATTGGCGTCAGCACGTGCAGGAGCACGTAGTCCGGGTGCAGGCTCAGCAGGACATTGGGGTAGATCACGTAGTAATGCACGAGGTGACGGTCGGACGCGGGCACCGATGAGATGCTTGGCAAGCGCGACCGGCCCGTCATCGACATGGTGCCTACGTTCTCTCGCAGCGCCATGGGCCCGCCGTTGAAAGACTCCCCGAAATGCGTCTCGGCAGGTGCGGTCTGATCGCCTCCCCCCACGTAGTCGCTGATCCGGGCGAGCTGCGGGTGCGAACCCGGACAGTGATAGCACTCACTGTAGTTCTCGCACAGGAGCTTCCAGTTGGCGCGCACCTCGTACACTTCGCGGTGCGCCAGACGCAAGCTGGGCAGAGCGTAGGGCGACAGGTCCGGCAAGTCATGCCATTGCTGGGCTAACGGCACCGCGCTTGGGTCTAGGTTAACCAGCACGTAACCCTGCCACTCGGCGACTGCGACCGCTGCCAAGCGGCGCTGCGGCACCTCCGCCTGCCGAGGCACGTGCGTGAGTCGGCCGTCCAGCGCGTAGCACCATGCGTGATAGGGGCAGCGAATCTGCTGCACTTCACCCTGGGCTTCATCGATCAGGCGGGAGCCGCGATGCAGGCAAACGTTGTAGTGTGCGTGGAGTTCGCCGTCGGCGGCGCGGGTCAGCAATAGGGGCTGCTCGAGCAGCTCCACGCGACGGTAGCTCCCAGGCTTGGCAAGGTCTTCGCTACGCGCGACGGGATGCCAGGCACGTTCGAACAACGCGAGCTGCTCAAGGCGGAAGATCTGCGAGTCGTGGAAGCAGGCGCCGGGGAGGGTGTGGGCGTGCTCGAATTCCCGGCGAGTATCGCCCAAGGCGAGGTAGAAGCGGCTACCGGGAGTGAAACCGGCAGCCGCGGGGGAGGTCATTTGCGGCGTGAGAACCCGAGGGCAAGGCCGCCGAAGGCGATGAGCGCGAGCACGCTAGGCTCAGCCACATCCATCATGTCGTCGCCCACCCGACCGGTGAACGCGAAGTTCATCTGACGACCGTCCATCTCCAAGGTGGTCCCGCTGAGGAACGCACTGAAGACGCCGTTTTCGATGGTGGTGGTGTTGAAGGGCGTTCCGTCGATGTTCTCGTTGTTGAAGAGGATGGTGAACTCTTCGTCGTCGAAGCTGCCCATGAGCATGCCACCGAGGAAGCCGTCGGTGTCGTTGATGTTCAAGCTCATGCCCGTGATCGCTAGGAGGCCCGAGTCGCCATCAGCGTTTTCCAGCAGAAAGCGCTGCTCGCTGGTCAGGCTGACGATGCCATCCGCAGCATCGAAATCGAACTCAAAGGGCGTATCGTCTTCGAAGAAGAACGGCATGTCCATCTGGTCAGGCTGGTAGAAGCTGAACAGGTTTTGGTCATCGTTAATGATGATGCCGTCGATCACGTCAGCGTGTGAGACGCTCGCCGCGAAGGTGAGCAGCGCGGTGGCGAAAACCGCCCGGCGGGTGTTCGTGTGCATCGGTCTAGTTACCTTATCGTGTCCGTACGAAAAGACTCGTCGTGGTCCCGGTTCTTTGCGCCGGGTGACGAGCGGCATCCCCCTCAGCGGTAGCAAGTGGCGTGCCATTCCCTGACAGCCCGCAAAACTCCTGCTGAATCAGTCAGCTACGCCTGGTTCTGGATCGTATTTTCGCGCTGACCGGCCGCTGCCCCCAGCGACTGTAAAGTATGTCGATAGTTTGTGCTCTAACTTAAGGGTGCCACAGTACCCCAATGAACCGGTAGCGTCGCCCGTCGTTGAGTGGCAACGGGTGGGCCTACAAACCGTCATCTGCTTGTCTTGGAGCGCCAAAAAGTTGACGTAGTAAGTTGGAATTACCGGTCATATACTGACCGCTCAGGCCGGAACCCCAAGGCGGGCATAGACTATTTCCCTCCCTTTTCCCCGGCGCCATCACAGCACAGCATAACCGCAGCGCGTAAATCTCGAGCCACTTCGCCATCAAGGCATCGCACGCAATAGGGATCGGGGCGTTGTGCTGTGCCTGGAGGGGCTCTCTCGGAGTTCTGGAATGACCAAGCTTTATGTAGGAAATCTGCCCTGGCGCGCGTCAGATGAAGATCTGCGCGACCTGTTCGCCAACATCGGTGAGGTGCATTCGGCGGTGGTGATCACCGACCGGGAAACCGGCAGATCGCGAGGGTTCGGTTTCGTTGAAATGGAGTCCGGCGACGCCGCCAATGCCATCTCGGAACTGAATGGCAAAGACTACGGCGGTCGCCCGCTGCGCGTGAACGAAGCGCAAGAGCGTGAGCGTCGGCCTCGTCCGCCTGGCGCCGGTCCGCAACGCCGCTGACCGAAGCTCGGCCCTGAGCCGGGCGACAAAGAGTTAAGTAGGCCGACCTCCTGGGGGTCGGCGCAGGCGTCGCGCGGCCTGCTTACCCCGTCAGGGGTCTAGACTGCTGAGGAATCGGATCCGCCTGCGGTTCCTCGGGCTCTAGCACGATGACATCGTCAGCAGCTTGCCCATCGGCCAACGCGAGGCCCCCGTGAGTCGCTTCCCGGCTCACCCCGTGGGGCATCAACCCCGTAGTGAAATCGTCTGCAGGCATCGGCTTGCCGTACAAGAATCCCTGTACCTCCTCACAGCGAAGGGCGCGCAGCACCGACAGCTGCTCTTCGGACTCCACACCTTCTGCGCAAACGCGCAACCCCAAAGCCTGAGCTAACTGCACCGTAAAGCGGACGATCACCTCGTCGGTCTGGTTCACTCCCAGGCCTCTGATGAAGCTGCGATCGATCTTAAGCGTATCGACCGGGAGCTCGCGCAGGTAGCTCAGTGAGCTATAGCCGGTCCCGTAGTCGTCGATCGCCACTCGAACGCCGATCTGCCGCCGCGCTTCGAGCAAGCGCGAGGCCAGCTCGAGATCGCTGAGCAGGGTATTCTCCGTGATCTCGAGCTCCAAGCAAGCAGGCGCGACGTGCTCGTTGCGCAACACCAGTTCAATGTGCTCGAACAGGTGGGGGTCCTGAAACTGGCGCGGGGAGATGTTGACGGACATCACGAAACGCCGGTCGACCAACCCTAGGCTCTGCCACTGGCGAAGCTGTCGAATCGCCTCGGCGACCACTAGGCGGCCGAGCTCAACGATCAAGCCGAGCTCCTCTGCCAACGGGATGAACTCAGAGGGTGCCACGAGGCTGCCGTCTTCGGCGCGCATGCGTAGGAGCGCCTCTGCCCCCGCGACACGTCCAGCCATAAGATCGATTCGTGGCTGGTAGTAGACGAGGAACCGTCCGTCATCGAGCGCCGAGCGCAGGGCAGCTTCGCGCCCCCAACGCTGGCGTATCTGCTCCTCGATAGTCACATCGAACACCACCGAGCGCCCGCCTCCCGCACGTACAGCGACACCGAGGCTGGCCTCGCTTGCACGAACGAGCCCCTCCGTGTCCTGCGCGTGCAACGGATACAGCGCCACCCCCGCACTCACGCTCAGGTAGATGCGCTGCCCACCGACCTCGAAGGGAAGCTCAAGCTCCGACCGCAGTCGATCTGCCACATCGAGCGCGAGCGCGACATCGTCGATCTTACCTAGCAACACGGAAAACTCCGCACGACCCACGCGCGCGGCGATATCCTGCCGCCTGCCGCGACGCCCCCCTGGGCCAGCGTTTCGCTCACGGTAGCGAATAGCTGAGTTCAGCCTGGCGCCTATCAGTCGCAGGAGCTCATTGTGCTGCTCGCGCGAAAGCGATTCGGCGACCCGGCGAAATTCATCGAGACCGAGTCGCACCAGCGCCGACTTCGCCCCGCGTCCCGTGTGGCGGGCAAGCCAGCTATCTAGCTGGCTCTCATTCGGGAGCCGTGTGACCGGATCATAGTTGGCCAAGTAGCGCAGCTGCGCTTGCTGAGAGCGTTGATCCGTAATGTCGAGGATCGACCCGACGAGCGTGGGTTCATCCGCCAGCTCTTCGCTCTCCTGTTGTCCGCCGAGCTGAACCGTGCGCAGCTTGCCATCGCCGCTGAGCACTCGGCACTCGAAGCTAAAGGAGGTGCCCTGCTCGATGGCGGTTGTGAACGCATCGGCCACCATGGAGGAGTCCTCCGGATGGAGCCAACCCAACAGATCTGTCAACGTACTGACGCGTGTGTCGTCCGTCGCCTTGAGGATGCGCACGAGTTCATCAGAACAGGTCAGTGCGCGAGACCTGCAGCCCAAGCGCCAATCGCCCAGATGCGCGACCCGCTGAGCCGCCTGCAAGCGCTGTTGGCTGCGCTGCAGAGAGCGGGTCATCTCGCGCGCCTGAAGTAGCTGTTCGAGGCGTCGCTGCAAGAGCATGTAGTTGACCGGTCTCGCTACACAGTCGGTCGCACCAGCGTTGAATGCGGCCTCGAGCAGCGGCTCCGCGTCCGCCTCCCGACTCATCGCAATTAACACTAGGTGCTCGCTGCCGGGCAGGGCACGGAATTGGCGACACAGATGGAGGCCTTCGCTCTGCGTGGGCCCATCACTGCCGGCGAGTTCAAACAACACGGCCGCGGGCCGTACGCGGAGAAACTGCTGGAAGGCGTCTTGGAGCGCCGCGGCGACGGCGACTTCGTAGCCCCCTCGTGCGAGCGCCTCACTTAGGGAGTCGCGCAACAGCGGGTCGGGATCGATGATGAGCAGACGGTGCGGTTCGCTCATCGTCATGCAGGCACGGCGCATAGCCGATTTTTCGGGGCATAAGCTGGGCGCATGTCGAGGTTAACGACGACTGCACCGACGACTTGAGACTCCAGCCCGGCAATGCTTGACAGGCACGCTGCTCAACCCGCTAGACTGCGAACCGGTTCACCATGGCGGGATCTGCTCCAAAGCAGAGCCGCCCACTGTCGCCGTCCGGCGGGTTCCGCATGAAGCTCCAGCAGCTACGCTACCTCCTCGCTATCGCGGATAACGAGCTAAACATTACGGCCGCCGCCGAACGCTTGTTCACCTCCCAACCGGGCGTGAGCAAGCAGCTGAAGCTCCTCGAGGACGAGCTCGGCGTGCAGGTGTTCACCCGACGCGGCAAAAGCCTGGACAGCGTGACCCCAATCGGTCGAGAGATCATCGAGCGAGCGCGGCGCATCCTGAGCGAAGTAGAGAACATTCAACATCTCGCCGCGAATCAGCACAGCGAACAGAACGGCAGTCTGTCGATCGGCACCACCCATACGCAGGCGCGCTACGTGCTACCGCCGGTCATCAAGCGCTTTCGCGACTGCTTCCCCAGCGTATCCCTGCACCTGCACCAGGGCACCTCTGAGCAGATCTGGCAGATGATACGCGGCAAGGAGATCGACTTCGCGATCGTCAGCTCCAGCGGACAGCCGACGCCACGCTCTGAGCTGATCATGCTGCCCTGCTATCGGTGGGATAGGACCGTCATCGTGCCTAGGCAGCATCCGCTGGCCGGCAGCGATGAAAGGCTGACACTCCCGCGCCTCGCCGAGCACCCATTGATTACCTACGTGTTCAGCTTCAGCGGCGAGTCTTCCCTGAAGCTCGCCTTCGAGCAGGAGGGCTTGACGCCCGAAGTGGTCTTCACGGCGCGCGATGCCGATGTGATCAAGACTTACGTACGTATCGGCATGGGCGTTGGCATTGTCGCCAGCATGGCTGCCGAGTGCGATCCGCAAGGTGATCTCATGACCCTCGACGCCGCTGGGCTGTTCCCCCGCTGCACCACCTGGGTCGCCCTGCGCCGCGACGCTGTGCTGCCGCGCTACATGCAGGTCTTTCTGGAGCTCTTCGCCCCACACCTAACGCGAGAGCTGACTACCCAGGCCCTGGAGACGGCGAGTCAAACTGCCGTCGATGCGCTCCTGGCCGATACGGATCTGAAACTCTACGGCCCCTGCGCACCGGCTGAGGTCGGATAGGACACACCGAACCCTATGGCCTCGCCGCGCCATCCACCTGCTGCAGGTCGATCTCGTGGATACCGCACTCACGCAGCAAGCCGAAGAATCGCGTATCGTCCGCGCTGCCCGCATCGTGCAGGGACTGGGTCGTGTGTACATCGCCGATCGAGACGTAGCCCTCGAACCAGAGCGGGTGGTAGGGCAGCTCGTGGGCCTTTAGGTACTCGAACACGTCGCGATCGCTCCAATCCACGACGGGCAAAACCTTCCAGCGCTCACCGCTGCCGCTGAGCACCGGCAACGCGCGGCGGGTGCTCGCCTGAACTCGACGAAGGCCGGAGAACCAGGTGCCTACTTGCAGCTCACGCAGGGCGCGCTCCATCGGCTCAACCTTGTTCTCCTGGTTGTAGGCCGATATCCCAAGCTCCCCCTGTTCCCACCGCTTGCCGTAGCGGGCCTCTTGCCATGCGGCGCTAGTGGCGGGTCGATATACCTTCAGGTTTAGTGACAGGCGCTCCGTAAGCTCGTCGACAAAACGGTAGGTTTCTGGGAACAGATAACCTGTGTCGATCAAGATGACGGGAACATCCGGCCGCTGGCGGGTGACCATGTGCAGCATGACCGCGGACTGTGCGCCGAAGCTCGAGCTCACGACAACGCTGCCCGGCAAGTGCTCGAGGGCCCAAGCCACGCGCTGCGGTGCCGTCATCGCGGCTAAGGTTTGGTTTGCATGTTCGACGGCGATTTCGCGAGTCTGGCCTTCGTCGAGCACTTCCGTGGGTCTCATCAGGAGCTGTGGTTCGGCACTCATGGCGTCCTCATCCGGTGACCGCCGCCGCAAGGCGGTGGTAGTCGCGACCGTGGTCCAGCGCGGGCACATGGCCCGCTCGCACCACGAAGTCGCCGAAGCGCTCGCCCTCGTGGCGATGCGCAGCGAAGTCCCCCAACAACTGATCCAGTTCGGCGAGAATCTGCTCCTCACCGATATTCTCCCGATACTGCGTGTTCAAGCGGCTGCCATCGGGCGCCGCACCGAGCAAAAGGTTGTAGGTCCCAGGCCCCTTCCCAACGAGGCCGATCTCCGCCAGATAGGGCCTTGCACAGCCGTTCGGGCAGCCCGTCATCCGCGTGACGATCGGCGTATCACCAAGCTCGTGCGACGACATGAGCGCCTCGATGCGGCTCAACAATGAGGGTAGGTAGCGCTCTGCCTCGGCCATCGCCTGGGTGCACGTGGGGAAGGCAACGCAGGCCATGGCGTTACGACGCAGAGCCGATGGCCCTCCCTTACCCGTGACCTGATGACCTTCCAGAAGTTCGATTACCGCATCCTTCTTTTGTCCATCGATGCCAACGATGACCAGGTTTTGGTTTGGCGTGATACGGAAATTCGCATCGAACTGCGCTGCTAATTCGCGTAGGGCCGTGCGCATCCGATGTTCCGCGTTATCGGCGATGCGGCCGTTCTCCACGAAGAGCGTGTAGTTCCAACGCCCGTCCTCGCGCTCATACCAGCCGTAGCGGTCGCCCGTGGTGGCGAACTCGAAGGGTCGTGCCGCCTGCAGGGGTTGCGCCAGGCGCGCATTCAGCGCCTCGACGAACCAATCGACGCCGCGGTCTTCGATCGTGTACTTAAGACGTGCGTGCTTTCGACTCGTGCGATCGCCAAAGTCGCGCTGCACGGTCACCACGTGCTCGGAAACATCGCGTACTTGATCAGCCGTGCAGAACCCGATCACGTCTGCCAAGCGAGGGTAGGTCCCCTGGTCGCCATGGGTCATCCCAAGACCACCGCCGACGGTCACGTTAAAGCCCGCCAATTCGCCATCTTCGACGATGGCGATGAAGCCCAGATCGTGGGCGAAGATATCGACGTCGTTCACCGGCGGCAGGGCAACCACGGACTTGAACTTACGCGGCAGATAGGTGTCGCCGTAGATCGGCTCGACATCAGCCCCTTTCACCTTTTTCCCGTCGAGCCAGATCTCGTGGTAGGCGCCGGTCTGGGGCGTCAGGTGCTCGTGCACCTGCTGTGCCGCTTCGAAGACCTGCTGGTGCAGCGCCGAATCATCAGGGTGCGCCGTGCACATCACGTTGCGGTTGACATCTCCACACGCCGCCAGGGTATCGAGCAGGGTGGTGTTAATGGAGGCCATGGCCTGCTTTAGGCCCCGCTTGACGATGCCGTGGTACTGAACGGCCTGGCGAGTGGTCAGGCGCAGGGTGCTGTTGGCGTACTCATCGGCGATATCGTCCAGCGCCAGCCACTGCTCCGCGGTGACCAATCCACCGGGCACGCGCACGCGGATCATGAAGCTGAACGCTGGCTCTAGCTTCTGCTTGCGCCGCTCGGCACGCAAATCCCGATCGTCCTGCTGGTAGATGCCGTGAAACTTGCTCAGCTGCGTGTCGTCGTCGGCCAGGGCACCGGTTACCGCGTCCCCCAGGCTTTTTGAGAGGGAGCCGCGCAGGTGACGGCTTGCGGTCTTGATGCGCTCGACGTCGGACAGTGGCATATCGCTCATGCTCTCGCTCCGTTCTCAGTACACGTCCCGCTGGTAGCGACCGCTGTCGCGCAGCTGAGCCAGGTAATCACTCGCCTGATCATCGTCCCTTGCCCCATGGGTTGCCACGATACGACGAAGGGTTTCGTCAACATCGACGGCCATCCGCGAGGCGTCCCCGCACACGTACACGTGGGCGCCCTCTTCGAGCCATGCGTAGAGATCTGCGCCATGCTCTTGGAGTCGATCCTGCACGTAAATCTTCTCGCGCTGATCACGGGAGAAGGCCACATCCAACTTGCTTAGGCCGCCCTGACGCAGATGGCGCAGCCATTCGATCTGATACAGGAAATCCGTGTCGAATTGGCGAGCGCCGAAGAAGAGCCAGTTACGACCGTTCGCGCCCAAGGCCTGGCGATGTTCGACGAAGGCCCGAAATGGCGCCACCCCCGTGCCCGGGCCGATCATGATCACGGGCGTATCACCATCGGCAGGCAACCTGAAGCGATTATTAGGTTGAACGTAGACTGGCGCCGTATCGCCTTCGGCTACGGCATCCGCGAGATAGGTGGAAGCAGCACCCCAATGCGGCTCACCAAACTTCTCGTAGCGAACCTCAGCCACCGTGAGATGCACTTCATCCGGCGTCGCCAACGGGCTCGAGGCGATCGAGTACAGGCGCGGCGTTAGCTTGCGTAGCATCCCGGCAAACTGCCCCGGAGAGAGCGTGACTGGAAACTCGCGAAGCACATCGATGACCTGGCGCTGCCCTGCCCAAGCGCTGTAGGTGCTGCGATCGCCCGCGAGTAACTCGTTCAGGGCCCGCGACTCACTGACTGCGGCGTAGCGCTCGACGAAGCTGCGACTGAGTACCGTCACCTCAAAGCGCGAGGTCAAGGCCTCGCGCAGGCTGAGCACTTCGCCATCGCCTAAGGCGACCGGCTCATCGCCACCGGCTTGCAGCCGGTCCATAAGCTGGGCGACCAGAGGCCGCGGGTTGTGCGGCAGCACGCCAAGCGCATCGCCCGGTTCGTAGCTGAGGCCACTTCCCTCGAGGGAGAACTCCAGATGACGCACGGGCCACCCGGATCCGCGTCCAGTGATCGGCTGGTTGGCCAGCAGCGTCGCGTCGTAGGGATTGCGCTTATCGTGTCGTGGCGCGCTCGTCACCGCGTGCAGGTGCACGGCGGGTCGGGCTGCGGACTCGGTCGCCTGCGCGCTAAGAGCATCCTGGACCTGGGCGAGCATCGCCTCGCGCCAAGCCTCTGCGGGCGACTCGTAGTCCACGTCGCAGTCGACACGATCACCTAGGCGCGTGGCGCCGAGTGCAGCCAGTCGCTCGTCGAAGTCCTTACCGGTTTGGCAAAAGTGCTCGTAGCTGGAGTCACCGAGAGCCAACACTGCGAAGTGCAGGTGATCGAGGCGTGGTGCACGCGCTGACCCCAGGTACTCATGCAGGCCAGCAGCCTCATCAGGAGGTTCGCCCTCACCGTGCGTGCTGACGACGACCAGCAGGTAGGATTCGCGTTTCAAGCTCGCTGGGCGGTAGTCCTGCATGGCCTTGAGCTCAACGGGCATGCCCTGCTCAGCCGCTACGCGCGCGAGTTCTTGAGCGATCGCCTGCCCGTTGCCTGTTTGAGAACCGAACAATACGGTTAGGGTTGGAGACGGCGCCGCGAGCGCGGCGGGGGCCGACGCGGCCTGCGCAGGAGAGGTTGCGCCCGCCGTTGCCGCCAGGCCTGCCAGGTAGCCACTCACCCAGGTGAGCTGAGTGACATTCAGGCCATCCACGGCCTGACTGACCGCGGCAGCCTGCGCCGGGTCGAGGGGACCTTGTTTGAAATCAAGCGCGGAACTGGGTTGAGCCATGGCGGTGCCTTCCTCCGACTGAGGAGGCGGAGTGTAGGGACGGCAACCCCAGGACCGAACGACTCTTTACTTATCCGCTTATAACGCTCTGCGATGAGCGATTGAAAACAGGCACTTAGCGATGACCGCGGCGCGTCCTTAGGCAGCAGCCTGGCCCCGCCGGCCATCTCAGAGCAGCAGCAGAGAGGCCACCGCGGTCACCACACCCACCGCAACGAGGTTGATCACAAAGCCCTCCCTAGCCATCTCGCGAATGCTGAGGCGCCCGCTAGAGAAGACCACGGCGTTGGGCCCTGTGGCCACGGGCAGCATAAAGGCGCAGCTAGCGGTCATTGCGGCGGGCGCCATGAGCAATCGCGGATCTAGTCCCGCAGCCACGCCGGCAGCGGCCAAGATCGGCATCAGCAGCGCAGTGGTCGCCGTGTTGCTGGTCACCTCCGTCAGGTAAGTCACCATCACGCAAATCGCGCCGATCAGCAGCCAAGGGGGAAGCGCACTCAGCCCAGCGAGCGCCTCACCGAGGCTGGCGCTGATTCCAGTGGCGGCGAAGCCCTTGGCGATCGCAATGCCAGATCCGAACAGCAGCAGGATGCCCCAAGGGATTTGCGAGGCCGTCTCCCAGTCGAGGAGCCGGCCACCGCGACCGTTCGGTACCAGGCACATCAGCACCACGGCGAGCAACGCGACGCTGGCATCGTTGGCACCTGGCAGAGCGAACCATTCGCTCCAACCTCCACCGGGCTCGGTGCGAGTGATCCACGCAAATGCTGTCATCCCAAAGATAGCGAGCGTTCGAATCTCCTCGGCGCGCCAGGGCCCCGCGCTTGGAATATCGATTTTCTCCCGAGTACTGATCCCTCTGGTTAGCCAAAGGGCAATGAAAGGAACGAGCACCAGCACGACCGGAATGGCAAAACCCATCCAGGACAAGAAACCAACCTCAGTACCAGTAGTCTCCTGGTAGACGCGCAGGAAGATAAGATTGGGTGGAGTACCCACGGGCGTGCCGATACCCCCCACGCTCCCGGCGTAGGCAATACCGAGCAGCAATCCACGCTGAAGCGCTCGATCATCCGTCTTCTCGATGATGGCCATGACGATGGGTAGCAACATAAGCACCGTCGCCGTGTTCGAGATCCACATGCTCAGGCCGGCGGAGACGGTCACAAAGCCGAACACCAAGGAGCGGCCACCACCACGGCCGAAGGCGCGCACGGCGTTCAATGCGAGGCGACGGTGCGCCCCGCTGCGGGCCATAGCAGTGGAGAGCATGAAACCGCCCATCAGGAGCAGGATGAGCGGGCTGCCCACCGATTCGCCCACCTCGCCCGGCGAGAGGATGCCGAGGAGCGGAAGCAGGGCCAGGGGCAACAACGAGGTGACCGGGATCGGGATGGGTTCGAAGATCCACCAGAGCGCAGTGAGAGTGGTGATGCCGGCAACCCAAGGCGCGCCGGCCGTGCCCACGCCCTGCCAGGAGACCAGCATCCCCACGAGCATCGCCAGCAAAGGTGCAGCCACCAAGGCTGCGTTTCGGATGATCTGCAATTCGCTTCGGCTCCGCTCAAGGCACGCCCGCGGCGTAGGTCGCCGCGCGCATGTATTCTACGCAAGGGTGCCAGCGGCCGCCGCTGCGCTGCCGGGACGCGCCAGGTAACGGTCAACCGCGCAGGGGAAGGCTTGGAGATTTGGCAGGCAATGGCCTTGTGCGGCGTCGGCGTCGCGGCAGGCTGGATAAACGTGATGGCTGCCGGCGGCTCGATGCTGACCGTTCCCGTGATGCTTCTGTTCGGCCTCCCCGGCCCCGTCGCCAATGGCACCAACCGTGTCGCCATCCTGGCCCAAAATGCAGTGGCCGTCCTCGCCTTTCGTAAGCGCGGCTACGAACAACCCCTGCTCGGCCTATCGCTTGGGCTGGCGACACTGCCGGGCGCTCTGGTCGGGGCCTTTGCCGGCGTGCAGCTGCGTGGTGAGCGCTTCGAGCTCGTGCTCGCAGGGGTCATGCTCGTCTCCATGGCGGCCATGTGGCAGCAGGGGCGAGCCAAGAAACATGCCGCCGCTGCCCCGACACCCCCTGCCTCGCGGCCCCCAAGCCGCCCTCGCCTGATCCTAGGCCATCTGTGCATGGTCGGCGTCGGCTTTTGGGGCGGACTCATTCAGGTGGGCGTGGGCTTTGTGCTCATGCCGGTGCTGCATCGGGTGCTCGGCTTCGATCTGGTGCGCGTCAATCAGTACAAGGTACTCACGGTACTGACCTACACGATCCCCGTGCTCGCCGTGTACGCGGGGCAGTCGAGCGTGCTGTGGATCACCGGCGCCGCCCTAGCCCTCGGCAACGCGATCGGGGGTTGGCTCGGTGCCCACCACACGATGACGCGCGGGGCGGGACTGGTGCACCTAGTGTTCAACCTGGCGCTGATCGCGTTGGTGGTTCGCCTAGTGTTCTTCTAGGGGCTGCGCCTCACCTATCGTGCGCTCGCCACGGCGCCGGTAGGGCACCAGCTCCAGCACCTCGCCACGCTCGTGGCGCGCCTTCACATCGCGCCACCACGCCGCCGTGAACAGCTCGCCGTGAGCTTCCAAGAAACGATCGCGCAACTCCCCGTCGAAGCCCAAAAAGGAAGCGAACTGGTGCGGGAAGACATCAGTGTCCGCCACATAGAACCAATCGGAGGGACGCATCTCATCCTCCTCGTAGTTGGTCTGCACAGGGTCGCGGAAGTTACAGTCTGTGACGAGGCAAAGTTCATCGTAATCGAAGAACACGACTCGGCGCTGGCGACTCACGCCGAAGTTCTTCAGCAGCAGATCACCGGGGAAGATATTGGCGTGGGCAAGGTCGCGGATGGCCTGACCGTAGTCAATCACCACCTGCATGCGATCCTCACCGCTTGCCTCGCGCAGGTACTTGTTGAGGGGGATGAGGCGCCGCTCGACGTATACATGATCCAACACTAGGGTCGTATCGCTCTCCAGGTGAGTGCTCGCCGTGGCCTCCTTGAGAAGCTCATCGCGCAAGGATGGCTCGAAGCGTTCCACTGCGAACTTCATGCCAGCAAACTCCTGCGCCTCTACCAAGCGACCGACCCGATCGTGGGTGGCGACCAGGCGGTACTTATCCTTGACGTCCTGGCGAGTCGTGGTCTTCGGATATGCGAAGTTGTCTCGAATGACCTTGAACACGCCGCCATAGGACGGCAGAGCAAAAACGATCATCACCATCCCCTTGTCGAGGGCGGCGTCGCGGAAGCGCTCGCTGGACACGGCCAGGTGCTCGCGAATCTCATGGTAGCGCTGGGTCTTACCCTGCTTGGCACGCCCCAGCATCGTGAACAGGTCCACCACCGACTTGTGGGGCATGATCGAGTGCAGGAAGATCACCGCGCTGGTCACGCTCTCGAGATCGACGTGGAAGTAGGAGCGCGCGAAGCCAAAGACGAAGCTCACCTCGTCATCGTCGAGCAGGACCGCGTCGACTTCGATCCCTGTCTGCGCGTTGCGCAGGGCGATCAGCAGCGGATGTTGGCGGCTCCCGGAGGTGAGCCTACCGACCAGATAGGCCCGGGTATCGCGGAAAAAGACGGGGCCAATCATCTCCACCTGCTGCGGCTCGCCGGCGCCAGAATCCCTAAGGAACGCACGCACTTCGCTCGCCACGTGGTCGCCGCTTCGCACGATGTCTCGGTAGGTGACCGCGAACGGATAGTCGGCTAGCAATACTGTGAATAGTTGCGTCAGTGAACCGCCGCGCAAGGCGTAGCGACGCACGCCAAGAGGATGAGCGGACTGAGCCAAGGGTTGGCTATCCTCTGCTTGGAAAACGATGCGCTGCACGGCATCGGCTACACCGAAGATGCGGCGCGCGACGGAATTGAAGTATGTCCGGGTAAACTCTATGTCACGGTAGGTCGCGATGTTTTCGGCGAAACGCCGACGCATCGCATGCCAGACATCCTCCTCGAAAATCGGCGTGGCTGGGGTCTGCTCAAACAGGGCACGCACGCGCGCCACGGTGGCGTTGATGCAATTGTCGTACAGCTGGATGCGCTCAACCGCGTCGGCTCGGCTCGCCGCCCACTTGCGCTGCTCGAAGCGCCGCTTCGCCCGCTGCGTAATGGAGCGAAATTCGGAGTTGTAGCGGACAAAATCGATGAACACCTGGTGTGCGCAGGCATGCACGAGACGCTCCCGATCCCGCGGGCAGCATTCCGCCGTCCCGTTTGCCCTGGCGCCGGGCGATGACTCAGGGGATCGCCTCACGCGCGTGTCCGGGCTTTGTGTCACAGTGGGTCACCGCTTGACTGCGAAGGTTGAGGCCCATGGTAACGGGTGATCGTTGTTCCGTGCTGCTCGTCGAGGACCAAGCCTTAGTGCGCGAGATGATCACCTCGGTACTGGAGGCGAACAATTTTCAGGTAACGCCCGTGGCCAGCATGAACGAAGCCATAGGCCAGTTGAGCGCCGTCACGCCGAGCATTGACACGGTCCTGTCGGACGTGCGGTTAGGTGACGGACGGAACGGCATCGAGCTTGCTGACTGGGTGCGCGAGCGGTACGCGCAAATGCCAGTGATCCTGATGTCCGCCCTCACCGATGCCTCCTACGCGACCTATCACTTCCTTCAAAAGCCCTTCACCGAGCGCGAGCTGCTCGAGGTGATCGCCGCCGCGACCGCCTGACGCCTCGGCAACGCGCCTTCCTAGCGGTGAATAGACTGCCCTATCGAAACCGTTGAGCTCGGCGAGAAACTCCCGAAGCGCCCACAATGTGCTGTTTTCGTTAGCAACGCTACCGTTATTCGCGCTGTGCCGTTACACTGCGCGCTAACGAACGGGGTCAGCACCGCCCATGCGGCGCTTGTGCACCGGTGCCGACCTCGCTCGTTTACGTTGATCTGTTCAACAAACGTGGTTCTTTCTGACCGGGAGTCTCCATGAAAAAAGCGAAACTGCTCAAAACCATCGACGCCGTGAAGGCGTACAAGTGGCCATCCCCCCAAAAACGTGCCGTTATCACGGCTTTAGCCCTAGGTGAGGAAGGCACCAGCGGACACCTGTCCACCCTGCTGGGTATTCCCCTACGCACGCTCCACGTGCTGTGGTCGTCACTTCGGGCGGACGGCTGGGTGGAATGGGACGGCGAGCAGTACACCGTAAGCGACGACGTACGCGCCATCGTTAGCGTGTGGCAGCAGCTCGCGAACGCAAGCTGACGCGCGGACCGCGCGTAGGGGTAACGGCGGGGCCAGCTCGGCTCCCGCCGAAAAGTGGTGCCGGAAGAGGGACTTGAACCCCCAACCTACCGCTTACAAGGCGGTTGCTCTACCAAATTGAGCTATTCCGGCAAGGAAGATTAAGGGCCCGAAGAGGCCAGTAAGACCGCAAAGTGTAACGCGCCCGTTGCGCCATCCGCTATCTATCGGCTGGCGCCGGGCGTTGGCGAACCGGTCGCCGGTAACGCTCGGACGACGAAGGGCTCATCAGGCGATGACTGCGATGCAGCCTCCCTCAAGCTGCCCCACAAGCGGGACGGATCCTGTTCGAACACATGCTTTGCGCTGGCAGCGTGTACACGCCAACCACCTGCGGAGATCTCCGCCTCGAGCTGACCACCAGACCACCCCGCGTAGCCAATGAAGATGCGCACGGCGCGCTCCCCCTGCCCTCTTGCCGCCAGCAGCAGACCCTCCAGGGTAGTTGGATCGTTGCTGAGGTAAACGCCTTTCAATACCGCGGTACCGCCTGCGCCCTCAGCTGCCAACACGCTGACGTGGCTCAGCTCCACCGGCCCACCCAAAAACAGCTTCCCCTGGTACCGATCCAACCCACGGATACCGGGCAGGAGCTGCGCGGGAGCGATGTCGGAGTGCTGATTGATGATGAGGCCGATGCTGCCATCACCGTCGTGGTGTAGCAGCAGCACTACGGTTTTCGCGAAGTTTGGATCCTCTAGCGCCTCCGCCGCCACCAGAAAGCGACCGGCCTCGGGCTCCATCGCCCAAGCGTTGGGTGTGGTGGCGATCAGCAGCAGGACACTCGTGCACGCGGCCACCGCGGCCAAAGGGGAGGATTCGCTCATGAGGTTGAGCCTATCAGCCCTTGTCTTGGTCCGTCGCATCCGGTTTGGCAAACAATGCCTCCAGGGCTTCGCGCGCATCATCGACGACATCCGTATGGGCCTGACTAGGGGAGGCGTCCCCCTGTCCTTCAGGGACCTGCGCACCGAATAGTTCTGCCAGGGCTTGCTCGGATTGGCGCGCAGCCGAGTCGTGCCCTGCTTCGAAGGCGTGCAGTCGTGGGCGGAAGTAAGTGCAGTAGTTGGCCTGCGTGCGATCGTTGGGAGCGTTGGCGCGCTCGTGACGGCACTGGTTCAAGCGCGTTCGATCGTGATGGCGGCACAATCGGCACGCATGCAAATCCGCCCGACAGTGCGGACAGAGCGCCGAGTGAGTCAGAGGGAAGAGCGCGAATGGCAGGCTCTCGCCGCAACGCCAGCACACGTACGGCTGCGCTGGCGCCTTCGGACTCGCGTTCGTTGGATCGTCATCTAGCGCCATACCGCCCCCTAGGCAGCGGCGACCGAACAGACGCCGTTGCTGAGGCGCCGACCTTGGCGCTCGAAGCGGGATAGATCGACTCGCTTGCCGGCGGGCACTTCGAAGTCTACGAAGTAGACGTCGGCCGTGCGCGTACGGTCGCGAATCTCAGGCTCAAAGCCAAGGTCACGAATAGCCTTCGCGTGGCGATCCGCGCCATCGCGCTGACTGAACAACCCTAGGGAAATGGCGTTGCGCAGATCCCCACCTGGTTCGATGTAGAGATCCTCAACGCCAGCCTCGCGCAACGCGCTAGCCGTTGCCCGGGCGGCCTCACGCGACGGCAACGGCGGCAGCATGACCGAGTACCCAACCCAGACGTCCGAGGCGAGCCGGCGCTGACCTGGCTCCAATCCGCGGGCGCGCACCGCGGCGGCGAACTCAGCCGCGCCAGCCAGATCTAGGAATGGTCCTACCGAAGCGCACTGGGCCTGCGCACTCGGCGCGATCACCACGAGCTGGCTGCCTGCCAGCTCGGCCGCCGGTATGCTCGCGGGCACGGCGGCCGGCGGAGCCGGCTCGCCAGCTTCTTGAGGGTCTGACTCGACGCTAGCATCGGCGAGCACCTCGCCTCCCACTTCGTCCTCGCGAACCTGCCCGGGCGGGGCGACCAACGCCAAACGCTCCACAGAGGCGGGCAGCGGGCGCGCCGAGGGCATCGGCGCAGTCGCCACCCAACGGCTCCAGCCGAGCAAGCCCAGGTTCACCAGTACCAGCAGCAATGCGATGGCTCTCATCGAATCTCCTCGGCCCCCTCGAGTAGCGAGCGAGCCCCTTCGAGGACTAGATCATCCACGTGTTGGGCGTGCGCGGGCAACAGGGGGAGCAAATCAGGAGCATCGCCGCCGGTCACGAGCAGAGGTGGCCAGGCCCGATCTGCCTTCAACGACCCGCAGAGCGCAAGTTCGCGGGCTGCGTCTGCTTGGGCGAGATTGACCAGCGCGGCGAGCCCATGATCAACACCCGCGGCCACGGCCTCCGCCGTGTCGCGCGCGAACAGCGACGACGGCGCCGGCTCGCGCTCACCGGTGCGAATCCGTGCCGTCGACTGACGCAGCGAGCGCCGCTGCAAGGTACGTCCTGGGGCGATCGCACCGCCCAGGTGCTGGCCCGCACGGTCCACCGCGTCCACGGTGACTGCGGTGCCCAAATCGACGACGGTGCAGGGGTAGCCGACCAAGCGTCCCGCGCCCAGCATCGCGACCCAGCGGTCCACGCCCAGGTGGCTAGGATGATTGTAGCCGACGGTTAACCCTCTAAATTCCCGCTGGACCTGCGCCAGCACTACCCGCGCCGACCGTTCCCGACGCAAACTCTGCGCGACCCCCTGAGCTAGGGCCTGGCGACCCACGCTTACGATCACTGCGGCGGATACGGCTCGCGGCAGCACCTGCATCAACGCCGCTGATAGGCTCCCACGGAGATCCTCGTCCTGCGGGTGCTCGTAGGCGTAGGCACCGTGGGCTTGCAGCGCGCCGCCGCCGGGCGTTGCCTGCGCCCATTTCACCCGCGAGTTACCGATATCGATGAGCAAAGCAGGAGCACTCATGGCAGCGGCCGGACGGACACCTCGCCCGCATGCACGCGCAACAACTCCTGCGCACCCTCGAGCCGCACGCGCAACGCGCCCTCAGCGTCGATACCGTGCGCCACGCCACGCCGGAGGCGTCCGTCGCCGCCCCGCACCGCCACACCCAAACCTCGCAGCATATCCACCGCATCCCAGCGCGCCCGGAAGGTAGGGAAGCCCTCTTCCTGGAAGCGCTCCAGCGTGCCGGCGAGAGCAACGATCAACATCGCGATGAGCTCGTTGCGACCGCTCGGGTCAAACCCCAAAGCGGCGAGGTCCCCCACCGCATACTCCGTGCCCGCCTCAAGCTCGGCCCGCAGAGCCGCGGGGAGCGAAAGGTTGAGTCCGAGCCCAACCACCAGTTCGTGCCCCGACCCCTCATCGGACACCCCTCCTCGCTGGCTGGCCTCGAGCAGTAGTCCGCCGAGCTTCGCGTAGGGTCTGCTACCCGCATCGGTACAAACGATATCATTAGGCCATTTGATGGCGAGGTCAGCTACACCCAGGATCGCCAATACCTCGTGCACGGCAATCGCACACGCGAGGCCCAGCGGGGCGATGTTGTAGGCGCTATCGAGCGGCCGGGCCAAGGACAAGTGGACGGCACTTCCGGGCGCTGTGTTCCACGAGCGCCCACGACGCCCCCGGCCGGCGCTCTGTTGCTCCGCTACGACCGCCACCGCTTGTCTGTCGTTCGCCAACTCGGTGCGCCAGCGCATCGCCTCGCTGCTGGTGGAATCAACTTCCTCCAGGATGCGCAGGCGCGGCACCTCAGCTCCCAACGATCGCTCACAGAGCTGCGTGATCCTCTCGCCGCACAAGGGGTCGAGCGCCGCATCGATCATGAGTTCCGCTCACTTCGGCGGGCGAACAGCATGAGCGAGTGTTTGCGATCCTCCACACCTTGGAGCATTCGCGTGAGGTTGCTGCGATGGGTGTAGACCAGAAGCAGCGCCATGGCCAGCGCGAACCAGATCAGCGCCGTCGGGGCTAGCCCTGGCTGCAGCACCCAAACCGCAAGCGCTGCTGATGCCGCCGCCACCAGGGTGGATAGGCCTACGAACCCCGTGAGCACGAGGCAGAGTAGCCAAACCGAGAACACGGGCACCACGACCACTGCGGCAAGCCCGAGGTAGGCCCCGACGAGCGTGGCGGCGCCTTTGCCACCGCGGAAGCCAAACCAGAGCGGGAACACATGGCCGACGACCGCCGCCGCCGCGCAGAGCATGGCCGTGATGGGCGTGCTGGGGTTGGTGGCGGTAACTAGCGGCATACTCGCCACCAGAGTCGCCGCCAAGCTGCCCTTGCCAATGTCGATCGCAATTACGCCCACCGCGAAGGCGATGCCACGGGTGCGCAGGGCATTCGTGCCCCCGGCATTTCCGCTGCCCTCCTCACGGATATCACCGCCGCCGCTGAGTCGCCCGACGATGAGTGCCCCCATCAACGATCCCAGCATGTACGCCAGCAGCAGCCGAAACCCTAGATCGATCATTACCTTCCTATCTTGCTTCGGCAACACCGAGCGGCGCCGACCTTAGGGACATTCTTTCGATCCGCCAGCGGCGTGACAAGCGTAGGCGGCCACGCCTTCGTGCCGGCGAGCTTCAGCGACGGGTTGCGGCGTAGATGGCGGCGATTGCAAGTCCGGCACCAAGTCCCTGGTACGCGCTCATCGGCAGGCCGAACAACGCGATGTCCCAGAGAAACGCCAGAGTCGGCTGTAGCAACAAAATTAGGCCAACCAACCCTGCCGGCACGCGCTCCAGGCCGCTCGAGATCAGCAGCCATCCCAGCACCTGCCCCACCACGCCGTAGGCGACGAGGGTGCCCAAGTTCGCCAGGTCTGGTATTTCCAAGCTCTCCCCAGAGGCGAGCGCGAGAACAGCCAGCAGTATCGCGGATGCGGCAGATACGATTGCCAGATCGTTGGCCGCACCGACCCCCGGGGAAAGCTGACGAGCACGGCGCAAGGAGAGGATGTACCCGCTGTAGAACAACGCGGTCGCCAACCCCCAAAGCACACCTTCCTGCTGAAGGGCAGGAAGGGAAGTCCACTGAACCCCGATCAGCAGCGCCAACCCAATCATGGCAAGGGGGATCGCCAACCACAGACTCAGTCGCGCAGGCTCGGCGAACACAACCACGCCAACCAGCGCCAGCACGAACACTTGGAAGTTCGCCAGCAGCGTGGCGAGGCCGGGGCCGACGAACACGATACTGCGGTGCCAAGCGGCCAGGTCGGCAGCGAAGAACAGCGCCGCGACCAGCAGCGTGACCCACGGCCGCGGGCGAATCCACACCTGCTGGCGGGAGATCGCCAACCAGGCGAACAGCACCGCGCCACCGAAAGCGCAGCGGTAGACCGCGGAGGCCGTCGGACTGACGCTCGTTAGCTTGACGAATACGGCGGAGAAGCTGATCAGCACGGCGCCGATCAGTAGGCGAACCGTCGCCCCTTTGCCGCCGTCTACGAGCCGCGCCTCCGTGCTACTCACCTGGGCGCGCACGGATACGAGACTCAGCCATCGAGCCCCTGCCACCACCGCTGGCGGAGCGCACCTGCGACGGGCGGCGCATCGTCCATCAGGCTGAGGTGCGCCGTGTCCGCCGGCAGCTCGTCGAAGGTCACGTGAAACTGCATGAGCTCATCACGCCGGAAGGCGTGCAGGCTCGCGGTGGTCCCGGGTGCGCCATCGCCCAGTCGGGTGCGCACGTTGTGGGCGTCTAGGCGCGTACCGTCGAGCGCCAGCAGACGATCGCCGGCGGAAAGTCCCGCCGCGTGAGCGGCACCACCGCGACTCACGTAGTCGAGTACCACCCCGTCCCCCACCAACCGGCAACCGGCGCCGAGCTGCCCCGCGTGCCAGGCGCGCTGCCCACCCTCTTTCTCCGCGACACGCCACGCTAAGCAAATGCCCACCTTCGCCAGCAACTGCTCCAGGGGCGGATCGTCCGTACCGTAGACCGTCGCCGCGAAGTACTCTGCCAAGGGCAAACCGCTCACCTCCTCGGCCAGGGCCTCGAAGGCACCCTCGGCGATCCCCTCACCGGTGGCTCCATGCCGTTTCCACAAGACTTGCATCACCCGATCGAGCGAACATGCCCCATCGGTTTCGCTGCGCAGGTGAAGGTCCAAGCCGAGCGCGATGAGGCTGCCCTTGGTGTAGTAGGAAATTAGCGAATTGTGCGCGTTTTCGTCGCGCTTGTAGAGCTTGATCCAAGCATCGAAGCTCGAATCCGCTACTGACATTTGCTCACGCCCCGGAGTACGCACCACACCGGTGATCACCTCTGCTAGGAGCTTCAGGTAACGCGCAGGCGAAATCACCCGTGCCCGCAGCAAGACCAGCTTGTCGTAGTAAGAGGTGATGCCTTCAAATATCCACAGGGTACGCGTGTATTGCTCAGCACGCAGATCGAAGGGCTGGAAAGCCGCGGGCTGCGTGCGCTTGACGTTCCATAGGTGGAAGTACTCATGGCTAAGCAGGGCCAGCAGGCGGACGTAGCGCGTGTCGTCACTCGACATCCCGCGGCGCGGAAGCATGTCGCGCGCGACAATGCAGCTGTTGGAGAACCTATGCTCTAGGCCGCCTCCCATAGCGTCCGCCGCGTGCACGAGGAACTCGTAGCGATCGAGGTCCTCGGGCCACCCCAGCAGCGCGTGGTGCTGATGGCAGATGGCAGAGAGGTCGTGCAGCAGTCGATCGATGTCACAGCGCTGGCGGCCACTCAAGACCAGGCCGTGCGGCACGCCCTGCACCTCGAAAACCTCTCGCTCAACGTCGCTCATCTCGACCGGATGGTCGATGAGATCTGCATAGTCCCGCGCTTCGTACTCGCCGTAGCCTGCACTGTCCACCTCGACGGCGCGAAGGGATGTGGCCACGCGATGACCCCGATCGTGAGGGGGAGCGGGACGCTCGAACTGAACCCGCAGCGGCTCTCGCTCACGCCCTTGGGCAGCGAGGAACACGCACGCGCCGTTTATGTAGGCCCGGGTTTGATCTAACCACGCCCCACGCACGCTGAGGTCGTAGGCGTAGACCCAATAGCGGGCGATCAGAATCACGCGCTCATCACCCGCCGCGATCGGCGCGCACGCCCAGGTCGACTTGTCCACCTTCTGCACGGCCAAGGCGCGGCGCTGACCTGCCACCTGCACCTCGCACTCGAGCCGCACGACGTGGCGAGCGAAGTCGCGCACCATGTAGCTGCCCGGAATCCACGCGGGAAGCTGCAAGCGTTGACCTTCCGCTGCGGGCGCCGGCAGCGCCAAGGTCACCTCGAACAAGTGCGCGTGCGGATCAGCCGCGCGAAGCGTGTACGTGGCGTGAGCAGGCATGTCGGTCATGGGCAGCCTCGAGTTCAGCGCGGGTTGGCGCCAGCGGCGACGGGATCGCCAAGGTGCATCAACGGCAGGGGCATCGAGCTGCTGCCATCGAGGAAGTAGAGCTTGGCCGCCGGATCTTCAGCGATCTCCTTGAGCGCCTCCATCGCCTGCAGCTGCACGTACGCCGGATTCTGCGCGATCGCCCGGTTGATCTGCTCGATCTCGTAGGCCTGCGCGTCGGCGAGGATGCGCTTACGATTGGCCTCCTCTTCCGCCGCCTGACGTTCGGCCTGGGCCGCTGCCACCTTCTGCTCCTGCTCGGTACGGAAGCGCTCGAGCTCGGCCTTCTGCTTCTCCACCTCCTGCTCGCGCTCCTTTTTCGCCTCGATCGCCTTGGTGATGAATGGCGGCAAGGTGATGTCCCGAATCAGCACAGCTTCCACATCCATCCCTTTCGGCTGCAGGTAGGCCTTCATGCCCTCGAGCAGGTTGCCCTGGAGACGCTCTTGCGTCTGCTCCTGGAAGAAGTCCTCGGCACGCACAATGCTCTTGCCCTGCTCGCGCAGGAGCGAGCGAAGCTTCGGCGTCAGGTGCACTTGCACGGCGTCGTCCGCAGTTCCCGTGTCGCGCAAGATGGAAGGTGCCATGGCCGCGTTGATGCGGTACTGCACGCTGACCTCCAGGGAGGTCTGTAGCTGATCCTGGGATGGGACGTTTGCCCGCTCCTTATGGGTCTTCTCACGAGCGTCGTAATCGTGCCACTCGTATAGCGGGTTGACAGGCACGTGCAGGCCCTCGCCGTAGCGCGTGTCCTGCACCTTGCCGAACAGAGTGGCCACGGCCACATGTCCTGGCTCCACGGTTTTTACCAGACGCGAGCCGAAGCTCAGCACAAGAATGAGAATGATGGCGATAACGATCGCCGGAACGGCCAACTTGGGCATGGGCACACCTTGTCGGGAGGATAAGAAGCAGAAGTATCACGCTACCACGCGTGATGCGCGGGATGATCCTGACCTACGGAGAAAAACGCGCCACGGCAGGTCGCGCAGACCTCACCAGCACAGTGCAATTCGGCACTGACGAGCACGCGATCATCGGCTGGTTGCTCGGCTACCCACGCGCGCACGATGACGGGCGGCCCGAGCGGCGTCGGGCGTCGCAGGCGCACGGTGAACTCCCCCGTGACGCAGCAGCGCGGCACCTCGCCGCCGTCCTCGTGGAGGAAGTACCAGATCGCCGCCCAGTTCGAGTGACAGTCGAGCAGGGTACCGATCACGCCGCCGTTCAGCACCCCAGGAAAGGCCTGATGCCGCGGCGCCGGCTGCCACTGCGCCACGATCTCGCGCGAGGGGGGCGCTGCGGGATAGCTGACCAACTGCAAGCCATCGGCGTTCGACGGCCCGCATCCGTAGCAGGTATTGCGCGGAGCCAGCGTCGGCTGTATGCCGTTTTCAACTGCAAGCTCACGGACGTGCGTTGCGATCACCTCGACGTGCTCCGGGGCAGGTGGATCTCCGCCAGCATGCACCGAACGCTGCCACCGGAACACAGCTCGATCGTACCAATCCCCACCGCCAGCGGGCGCGCCAGGCGAGTCAAGCGGGCCATTTGCGCAGCCGTGAAAGCATCGTGGGCAGACTGACTCATGGCGATCACGTTCTTGCGCCCCGCGACGGCAAGTTCCAGTACGTTGCCAGCGAAGGCGGCGAGCTGCAGCGGTGAGATGTCGATAATATCGCGCCCGGTGGCTTCCAAGCGCGCTAGCACCTTGTCGCGACCGTCCTCGACGATCGCGTCGCTGCAGATCACCACGAACTGCTCGCCGATCGCCATCATTACGTTCGTGTGGTAGATCTCCGCGCCTTGGGGATCGCGAGCGTCGAAGAGTACGAGCTGATAGCCAAGCGTGCGCGAGAAGTGCTCTGCCGCCCGATCGTGCGTGCGCGCCGAACGGCAGCCATAGGCTACGCGGTGAACGCGATCGAGCACCAAGCTGCCGGTGCTCTCCAAGAAGACTTCGTCTGCCTCGTGGTCGCTGAGATCGATGACTCGTTCCACGGCGAAGCCTGCCTGCGGCAAGATCTTCTCGTAGACGTCCGCGCGTCGCTCAGCGCGGCGGTTGGGCGCCAACATCGGATAGAGCACGAGTCGGCCGTCGGCGTGGGTACTGAACCAGTTGTTCGGGAATACTGCATCGGGCGTCCAAACCGTTGGATCGTCATCGACCACCACCACCGTGACGCCTGCTTCACGCAAAGTCGCCACCAGCACCTCGAACTGCATCAGGGCCTCGCGCTGGGCCTGATCCGCGGGTGGTGCTTCATCGAAACGTTGAATGGCATTCGACGCCGCCGTCTGTGGATTCGAGGCGAATTCACGCGGACGGACCATAAGGACCGCGTTAGCGCATTGGGGTTCTGGCAGCGGGGATATCGCGTTCAAGAGCGCTCCTGACAACGGGACATAAATCGACGTTTAGCGGGTCGAAAACTCGCGCTCATGAAACGGGATTTGGGAATCGACCCGCCCGACGCACCTAGAGCGCAGCATTCCCCAAGATTACGCCGCGAACCCGCGCAAGCCAGCACCTATTGCGCTGCGCAAGACGTACCCTTGGCCCCCGAAATTCTACTTGCTCAATGGACTAGGAGCTCATCATGAAGGTAATCGCTAGCGCCGTTGGCGCCACGCTCGCCCTGACGGCATTGCCCGCCCTTGCCGATCACAGCAGCCAAGGCGGCAGCCTCGAGAGGTGTCTGCACGCGGCCTCAGCAGTACGCCCCGGGCAGTTCGCCAAGGTGGAGTACCTAAACGTGACCGATGAAGGCGGCTCAGCCTACGAGATCGAAGTCGCCGCCAGCAACGGTACGGATTGGGAGTTCGAGTGCGATGAGAACGGTCGCATTATCGAGATGGAACAGGAAGTGGACAGCGTCAAGCATCCCCTGTTCGCCGCCAAGATGAAGGTTGAGGAGGCGGCTGCCCGCGCCACAGCCCTGCGCCTGTACCCCGGCACCATCGACGAGGTGGAGTACGAGATCGAAATGAACGGCGACGCCAGCTACGAGTTCGACGTGATCGACGAGTTCGGAGTCGAGTTCAAGGTCGAGATCGACGCCACCACCGGTGAGGTGGTCGAAGTGCAGGTCGAGAGCTGGGAGATCGGCATCGAAGACGACGAGAAGAGCTAGCCCCAGCGGCGCGCTCGCGCCCCTGCCCGTAGAGGCGGCAGGGGCCCTCGCCGCGGCCCACTTTCGCGCGGGGCACGGCATCTCGGCGAGGATAGAATTCTCACAAAAGTGTAACTCCTCGAGCACTACCTACAACTCCCCAGCCATGCCTAACGCTACGCCTGCCGTGCGGATTGCGGTGAAGGCGGGCTCGCGCCCTGTTTCGATATGCGTCGAATTTGGGAGACCATCGTTGCAACCCTCGATAGCCCTGCGCAGACTGACCGCCCGGTACGGCCCACGACGCCCACTGGCGTCGACGCGCGCGCGGCTAGGCAGCCGCGTGCCGAGTCGCCGTGCGCAACGGTTGGAGCGGGGCACAGAGATGGTTTCCAAGCGCAATCCGCAACTCGCGGCGGGTCATGCTGAGGTTGACGAAAGGACGCTGCTGGAGGGCCTGCTGAGGCAGGATCCAGCAGCCTACGAAACGTTGGTGCGCGTGTACGGTTCGCGCGTTATGGCCGCGGCCCGACGGTATCTGCGTAGCGGCGACGACGCTGCAGACGTGTTCCAGGAAACCTTCATCCAGGTGATGAAGAGCATCGACAAGTTCGAGGGGCGCTCCACCCTGTGGTACTGGGTGCGAGGGATCACGATCAAGCTGTCGCTGCTCAAGTTGCGCCAGCAACGGCGCCGAAACGAGACCAGCATCGACGACCTGCTGCCGTCGTACGACGAGACTGAACACAGGATTATGCCGGACAACCCCCGCTCCGCTGCGGACGAGGTGGAAACCGGCGACGTAGGCCAATACGTGCGTGATGCGATAGCGGAGCTGCCTGAGCAGTACCGCACGATCCTGGTGTTGAGAGACTTCGAGGGTCACTCCACGCAGGAGACTGCCGACATCCTGGGGATTCAGGCGAACACCGCTAAGGTGCGCTTGCATCGGGCCCGGGGCGCCCTGCGAACCCTACTGGAGAGGCTGTTGGATCGCCGTGACTTGCTTTAGACACTTGAGTACTTAACATGCTGACTTGCAAGGAATTTGACGGATTTCTCGTCGACTTTCTCGACGGCAACTTGCCGCTCCGGCAGAAGCTTTCCATGCACCTGCACCTGGGGCTTTGTAAGGACTGCCGCGAGTACGTCCGCGACTACGAGCGCGCGATTACGCTCGGTCGCAAAGCCTGCTCCGCGACGGAAGACGAGGAAGTCTCGGATGTTCCCGAGGCGCTCGTGCAAGCGGTACTGACAAACCTACAGAACAACACCAGGACCTGATTGGCCTCGATCGGGGCGCCTATCCCGATCGAAAAAACGCGAGCGTTCGCTCGGTTTTCGTTCTACAATCGGCTTCACAATGGCGCGGGCGCTCCCCGCGCCCTGCGCCTTGCGAGCGAAAACCACCTCCGGCAAAGGAGAACTCGAGTGACCACCTCGTCCGCCACCGCCTCGGCCGATGCGCCGTACGTCCGCCAGGTTGCCGTGCTCGGCGCCGGCGTCATGGGCGCCCAGATCGCTGCCCACCTGACCAACGCCGGCATTCCGACGTTGCTCTACGAATTGCCCGCCGAGGGCGCCAATCCGAACGCCAACGCCGCCAAGGCGATCAAAATGCTGGCCAAACTGAAGCCAGCTCCGCTCGCCACTGCCGCCCAGGCCAAGCGCCTACGCCCCGCTAACTATCAGACCGACCTCGCGCTGCTCGCGGACTGCGATCTGGTCATCGAAGCGGTGGCCGAGCGCATGGACATCAAGCGATCGCTGTACGAGCAGGTGGCCCCGCACCTAGAGGCTCACGCGATCTTCGCCAGCAATACCTCCGGCCTGAGCATCACCGAGCTAGCAGGTGCCGTGCCGGAGGGCCTCAAGTCACGCTTTGCCGGCGTGCACTTCTTCAACCCACCGCGCTACATGCACCTGGTGGAACTGATCCCCCACGCGGGCACGAGCGAGCAGGTCATGTCCTCCCTCGAGTCTTTCCTCACCCATCAGGTGGGCAAGGGCGTGGTCAGGGCCAAGGACACACCGAACTTCATCGGCAACCGCATCGGCGTTTTCTCCATCCTGAGCACGCTGGCGCACACGGCCTCATACCAGCTCGGTTTCGACACGGTGGACGCGCTGACAGGACCTGCCCTCGGCCGTCCGAAGAGCGCCACCTACCGCACCTCAGACGTCGTGGGGCTGGATACGATGGCGCACGTGGTCGCCACCATGACCAACCAGCTGCCTGACGATCCCTGGGCCGCGCACTTCAAGCTCCCGGCTTGGTACCAGGGTCTGTTGGATCAAGGCGCTCTCGGCCAGAAGACCCGCGCAGGCATCTACCGCAAGACCAAGGCAGGCATCGAAGTGCTGGACCCGCAAGCTGGCGCTTACCGTCCCACGGATCAGAGCGTCGCACCGGAGGTCGTGACACTCCTGAAGGAAAGCGACCCGGCCAAGCGCCTCGCCGCCCTGCGCGCCAGCGATCATCCACAGGCACAGTTCCTGTGGGCCCTGCACCGCGATCTCTTCCACTACTGCGCCTACCACCTGGCGGAAATCGCTGACAGCGCCCGCGAGGTGGACTTCGCCATTCGCTGGGGCTACGGGTGGAAGCTCGGTCCCTTCGAGCTGTGGCAGGCTTGCGGTTGGCGTCAGGTCGCTCAATGGATCCGTGAGGACATCGATGCAGGCCGCACGCTCGCGAGCGCACCTTTGCCCGGGTGGGTGGAGGGGCAGGACCGCCAGGGCGTGCACAGCGCCGCCGGCTCCTTCTCCGCGGTGCGCCAGGCCGATGTGCCACGCAACGATAAGATCACCCGTCGCCAGGCACGCCCGCAGCTGCTTCTCGGCGAACCGGCCCCACAGGACACGGTGATCGAGGAGACGGACGATATCCGCCTCTGGACCCTCGACCACAAGGTACTGATCGCGAGCTTCAAGACCAAGCGCAACACATTCTCGCCGGGCGTACTCGCCGGCCTACGCCGGGCGGCGGACCTAGCCGAAGGCCCGGACTGGCACGGCCTTGTCGTCTGGCAAACCCAGGAACCTTTCTCCTTTGGAGCTGACCTGTCCGGTGCCACGGGGCTGGTGGCCAGCGGCAACGTAGACGGTCTGCGCGATCTCGTCGCCACCTTCCAAAACACCATGATGCGCCTGAAGTACTGCGGCGCACCGGTGGTCGCTGCCATCCGCGGCATGGCCCTCGGCGGCGGCTGTGAGCTGGCGCTGCAGAGCGACCGTATCGTGGCTGCCCACGAGACCTATATCGGGCTGGTGGAAGCGGGCGTTGGCCTGCTCCCGGGCGGCGGCGGCTGCAAGGAGCTCGCAATCCGCGCGGCCGATGCGACCCAAGCCGGCGACCGCTTCGCTCAGCTGGCGAAGTACTTCGAGAACGTGGCCATGGCCAAGGTGGCTTCCAGCGCCCACGAAGCGCGGGAATTCGGTTACCTGCGTGAGGGCGATCGGATCGTCATGCACCCGGACGAGATCCTCCACGCGGCCCTCGCCCAGGCCAAGGCCATGCACGCTGCCGGCTACCGTCCGCCTCACCCGTGGCAGACCTGGCCGGTGCAAGGGCGCTTCGCCAGCGCGAGCCTGAAGGCCAACATGGTGAACATGCTGGAAGGGCACTTTATCAGCGAGCACGACTACGAGATCGGTTCGCGCATCGCCGACGCCCTGTGCGGTGGCGATCTCGATCCGGGCACTGTGGTGGACGAGGAGTGGCTGCTGCGCGTGGAGCGCGAGCACTTCGTTGCCCTGACGCTGCAGAAGAAGACCCAGGCCCGCATCATGCACACGCTCGAGACGGGCAAGCCCCTGCGCAACTGATCAGGAGAACATCGAATGACCGAGAAAGCCTATATCGTTGCCGCGGCACGCACCCCCGTGGGTCGCGCCTTCAAGGGCGGCTTCGCCAGCACCCGTCCCGATGACTTGCTCGCCCACGTCCTGCACGGCGTGGCGGGTCAGGTGCCCTCCATGGACCCGAGCGCGATCGAGGATGTCATTATCGGCTGCGCTATGCCCGAGGGCGAACAGGGCATGAACGTGGCCCGAATCGGCACCCTGCTCGCCGGCCTGCCCGAGTCCGTTCCCGCCGTGACCGTGAATCGCTTCTGCTCCTCCGGCCTGCAGACCGTAGCGATGGCTGCAGAGCGCATCCAGGCGGGCGCGGCCGACGTGATGATCGCCGGCGGCACGGAGTCGATGTCGATGGTGCCCATGATGGGCAACAAGATTTCCTTCAACCCAGCCGTGCTGGCGAAGGATGAGAACGTGGCCATCGCCTACGGCATGGGCATCACCGCCGAGAAGGTCGCGCAGAAGTGGGAGGTGAGCCGCGAGGCCCAGGATGCCTTTGCCCTGCGCAGCCATCAGCGCGCGATCGCCGCCATCAAGAGCGGTGCTCAGCAGCTCGGCGTCTTACCTTACGAAACCGTTCGCCATGCCCCTGGCAGTGACGGAACGGTGAGCGAGATACGCCACACGGTTGAAGTAGACGAAGGACCGCGCCCGGACACCAGCCTCGAAGCCCTCGGCAAGCTGCGCCCGGTGTTTGCAGCGAAGGGCTCGGTCACCGCAGGGAACAGCTCACAGATGAGCGACGGCGCCGCCGCCCTGGTGTTGATGAGCGAGCGTGGGCTCAAAGAGCACAACGCCCAACCGCTGGCGGTGTTCCACGGCTTCTCCGTGGCCGGGGTGCCGCCGGAGGTGATGGGCATCGGGCCGATCCGCGCTATCCCCAAGGTGCTCGATCGCACCGGTATCAAGCTAGACGACCTCGCGTGGGTGGAGCTGAACGAAGCCTTCGCCGCCCAGGCCCTGGCCGTGATCGGCGAGGTCGGCCTGGATGAGGAAAAGACTAACCCGCTGGGGGGCGCCATCGCCCTTGGCCACCCCCTGGGCGCCACCGGCGCTATCCTGACCACCAAGCTCGTGCACAACTTGCGCAAGAGCAAGGCCGCCAGCCAGTCCGCATATGGCCTAGTCACCATGTGTATCGGCACAGGCATGGGCGCTGCAGGCATCATCGAAGTGCTGTAAGGCACGCCGATCCCGCACTGCGCAGCCGCTAATGGGGCGGTACCGAACGATCGGTACCGCCCTTTTGCGTACGTATCGTGAGAGATGTCGCCAGCACGCGGGGATGTGACCAAACGCACATCCCGCGCCTCGATCAGCCCCTACCTTAGCTTGCAGAACGGTGCGCCGTGAGACGGTAGCGCCTACGCGCCGATTCCCCCACACTGCGCCGCGACCACAGGAGTGCTACATGGCGAACGACCATCGCGGCGACGAAACCAAGGATGCACCCCCGCCCTTCGACGTCCCCCAGCTTCTGCGCTGGGCGGCGCGCGACACTAGCGAGGAGGACGTAAGCTACCTTGAGAGCGACGCGCTACACGCACTGTGCACGAGCCTTGCGGAAACGAAGCAGCTTCACTTCATCGGCCGCAGCCGCGCGCAAAAGCTCCTCCTTGCCAACCTGATCAAGCGCGTTCGCCTGCGCCAGTACCTCGCGCGCTATCCAGAGATCGGCGGCATCGAGCTGGCGCGACCGGTGTTCCTGATCGGACCACCGCGCACAGGCACAACGTTCCTCCATCGCCTGCTCGCCCAAGACTCCAGCGTGCGCGCCCCCCGCTTGTGGGAGACGCTGCAGCCGCCGCCAGCGACGCCCAAGTGGCGCGAGGACTCGCAGTACTTCGAACAGGACTACCGTGTGGAGATGTCGCGCAAGGCGATCAGTGCTCGCAAGCGCTTCACCCCGGGCCTGTCTAGCATTCACTCCTCCGCCGTCGACGTGCCGGAGGAGTGTTACGGGCTGTTGGAAACCTCCCTGATGTCCCACAGCTTCATGTTCTATGGCCCTATCGCCAGCTACCTCGACTGGCTCGATGGCCGCAGCCATGAACAGTGGGTGGACGCCTACCGCTTGTACGCGGACCAACTGCGCCTGCTTCAGTGGTGGTACCCGGGGAAGTTCTGGGTGCTGAAAACGCCCTTCCACCTATGGGCAATGGAGGCCATCCTCGAGGTGTTCCCCGATGCGCTGGTGGTCCAGCAATGCCGCGACCCGGTGAGCTGCGTCGCGTCCTACTGCAGCCTGTCTGCGGAGGCCTACAAACCCACTATGTTGAAGGTGGACAACGAGCAGGTCGGCCGCCAGGCCCTGCGCTACCTCGGCGATGCGGTAAACCGCAACGTCGCCGCGCGCCACCAGCTGCCGGCTGCAGACTTCGTCGACATCGACTACCCCGAGCTGATCGCAGACCCCATGCGCGCCGCGGAGCGCGTCTACGCGGCCATGGACCGCGAACTGACGGCGGCCGCCCGGGAGGCGATGAGCGCCTACCTATCCAAACAACGACAAAGCCACAAGCAGGGCGGCCACCAGTACAGCCTTGCGGACTACGGCTTGGAAGCGTCGGCGGTGGAGGCAGCATTCGCGGACTACACCGCGATGGTGCGCGGCGTCTAGCTCGGGCGCGCCGCAGGCGGGAGGAGTTCAACCCTGGCTCGTGGCCTCATGAGGCATCTGACGAATCTTGGAGGTGTCGTAGCCCACCTGGTCGAGCATGGAGACGATATCCGCGTACTCTGCCGCGTCGATCGACGGCGTGCGCGCCATGATCCATACCAGGTCGCGCTTATTGCGACCGATGACCGTGGTCTCGTACTTATCATTGAGGTAAATGATGCGGTAGTCGAGCTTGAAGGGTGGGATGAACTGCATACCCCACTCTGCATTCGTTTCCGAATTGCGAATAAACCCCTTCGGCTTGAAGATCTTCTGCTTACCGTCGAAGGAGCCCTTGTTGAAGGTGAAAGTGGTAGCGATCTTGCCAGGCCCGGCAACCTCGTACGTCTCCACGGGGTTGTAGGCCTTTTCCTCCATCGAGGTCACGATCCCCGCCACCACGTACCAATCGCCGGAGAAACGCTCGAGGTCAACGTAGCTGACGGTCTCCATAGGTTCTCCCTCATCGGAGCAAGCGGCGAGGCCGAAGAAGGCAACCAGCGCGAAGCAAGCAGCCCGCAGCCCAATCGACGGCGCTCGCGTGGCCATCAGCGCGTACCTTCGCTCGGGGTCTCATCGGCGAAGGGGTCGACGGTAGCGGCCGCCAACATCCGGGGGAGCTCACCGCCTTCGCGCTCGTAGCGCAGCATACGGTTCTCGATGGGAGACTCTAGGCGAACCCACTCCCAACGATTGCGCACCTTGGTGTAGCAGACCTGCACCTCTCCATCGGGCGTCTCGATGCGGTAGCGGATGACTGGCGTACGAATGCCGCTCACGTCGAGCTCCTCCTGCCCCATTCGCGTGATCTCTACGGGGACCACCTCACCCGTCTGCGGGTTGAGAAGGCTGTCGCGGTCGACGAAAGCCTGATCCCAGTAGGCGAAGGTGCTCAGACAGCCCGAGTCCACCTTGCGCTCGTCGTCATCGCCAAACTGCAGATCAGCCTTTCTCCTAGCTGAGACGGAACGCAAGGTGAAGCCATCACCGCTTGCCTCACCTTCCACGCGGTTGCGATCACCGTTGGTGCGGGTGCTGGAGGCAATATCCCGCAGGCAGCCGTCCACCCAACGCTCTTCACTGCGATGTCGATACTTGAAGGCGTTGATGAACAGAATCTTGACGTCGAAGCGTGCCTCGCTGTCGACGGTCTGGACATCCTCGGACTCACGGACGACGAAGGTGTGGTAACCGATCTCGCGATCGTCTAGGAACACCTTAAACTCCCAGCGTCGCTCGTCGAAGCCGGCGAGGGCCTGCGCACTGAGCCCGGCGCAAGCGATGGTCGTGGTAAGTAGAGGCAGGATTCGCATCACAATTCCTTAACTCGAGCCTGAGGCCTTGCGCGCTGCGCGCGCGCCCGGCGACGGGGCAATTCACCATTATGCTGGGCGTGAGAGCCGGCGACATCAGCTGTGACATTTCGCCATGTTCGGCCGCTCCACGCGTTGCGCTCGTTCTCGGCTTCGCGGCTGCGCGCCGCCCTTCGCCCTGGCGAGCAGGCCGAGCTGCTGTCAGCAGAAGGTTTCGGGTATGGCTCGCCATCGGTTTCGATACGCGCCATTGACACCTGCGACCGTCAATTCCCCCATACGCCGGCGGGCGCCTCCCCAGACGCGCCCGACGGCGAGATAATAGACTGAAACTGCGTGAGTTTCGAACGATGCCCGAAGACTGGAAGGAAAGGAATCGTATGCGTATCTGCGTGTTTTGCGGATCGAGTGACGGGCGCCATGCACGCTACCGTGAGGCGGGCCGTGTCCTCGGCGGGATGCTCGCGAAGGCCGGCATCGGTGTTGTGTATGGCGGTGCTAGGATCGGCGTGATGGGAGCCGTGGCGGATGGAGCCTTGGCCGAGGGTGGCGAGGTGATCGGCGTGATCCCCAAAGCCATGATGTCGGTGGAAGTCGCCCACCATCAAACGGACCTTCGCGTCGTCGGCACGATGCACGAGCGAAAGGCGCTCATGGCCGAGCTCTCAGACGCGTTCGTAGCCCTGCCCGGCGGCATCGGCACCATGGAGGAGGTCTTCGAAGTCTGGACTTGGGCCCAACTTGGCTACCACGCCAAACCCGTGGCTCTGCTGGAGATCGACGGCTACTGGAAGGCCCTCCATCGCTTCATTGACAACATGGTTGAGGAGGGCTTTCTGCGCGCTCAGCACCGCGAGATGCTGATCATCGAAGATGACGCAACGTCCTTGCTCAAGCGCATACGCCAATACCGGGCGCCGGAGGTCGACAAGCTACTTCGCAGTGAAGAGCGCTAAGAACGCGCCCCCTAGTGGTGCCATCACCTACAACTGCATACCGCACTGTCAGGACCCCCACGTGATGAGCGAACACCAGCACGCCGCCCAGGCCATCAGACGCTTCGTCGGTAGGGCCCCCCTCGGCGAAGACGCCATCATCCTCGGCAGCGGGCTCGGGCGCTTCGCAGAGACGCTCCGCCTGCGCGCAGAGATCGCTTATGAGCAGATACCCCACTTCCCGCGATCGACCGTGAGCGGTCACCGTGGGCGCCTACTTCTCGGCGAGCTACCAAACGGCCGATCGCTCCTGTGCATGCAGGGGAGGATGCACTACTACGAGGGCTACAGCGCGGCCCAGATCGCCCTCCCAGTGCGCACGCTCCACGCGCTCGGCGTCAAACGCTTGATGATGACCAATGCCGCTGGCGGCATTCATCCGCAGCTCACACCCGGCGACCTCATGCGCATCGATGATCACATCAACCTCACCGGTCGCAATCCCCTTATCGGCGACAACGACGAGAACATAGGCCCTCGATTCCCAGACATGAGCCGCGCCTGGGACCCCGCGCTAGGGGAGCATCTGCAACGGGCGAGCGAGCGCAGTGGGGTATCCTTGCGACGCGGGGTCTACGTTCAGGTCACCGGGCCGAGCTTCGAGACGCCGGCCGAGATCCGCATGCTGGGCCGCCTAGGCGCCGACGCGGTCGGTATGTCCACGGTACCGGAGGCTATCACTGCGCGGCACCTAGGCGTTCGAATCGCGGGGATCAGCCTCATCACCAACTACGCGGCTGGCCTGCAACCGAACCAAACCCTCACTCTCGAGGAGACCATGCAGGAGGCGGCGGCAGCCTTCGAGCGCCTACGCGACCTACTCCTCGCCTACTACGATGATGAGGCCGTGAGCCAAGACATCACCCCGTAGGCGATGGCGACGGCGAACAGCACCAGCACCCCCAGCAGACTCCATCGCCGTAGCCAGATCCCCGGGCGAAGTGCCTGGGGTACGTCCGGCCCCGTCACCGCCAAGTGGTTGAGTAACGCAATGATCGGACTGGTGATGAACCCAACGGTGGTGACCAGGTCGATAAAGGCTCGAAAGCTACTCAAGGCGAAGTGCAGCATGAGCACCGCCACCGCGGCCATGGCGAGCATGACGCCTACGTACGCGGGGTCGCGGCGCCCCCCTCGCGCGGACCCGGGCGTCGGCGATGACACCTGCGCCAGCACGGCGGCGACCACCCGCGGAAACCCATCGGTGATGGCCAGCAGCGTGGTCAGCAGCACCGCAAAGGCGCTGGCACCAACCAGGGCGCCGCTCCAGGCCCCAAGGGTCTGCTCGTAGAGACTTACCACCTGCGCGGCGAAGGCCGCGGCGCCAGCTTCCGGCACCACACCTTCTTGGTGCATCACACCTGCGCCCATGAGTACGAAGCAAAGAGCCAGCACGATCGAGGCCACGTAGCCGATGTTGAAGTCGACCATGGCCTCGGCGATGGGTGCGCGAAGGCCCGTTTGACGGGCTCGAGCCACGCTCCACAAGCTGTGCATGACGGAGAGATCCAGTCCCGCTGGCATAAACCCAGCCAGCGCGATCAGAAAGGCGAGCGTAGCCCCGTCGAGCGCAGGGGGCGCAAGGCTTGCCCATTGCCAGTCGATACGCGGCAGGACCAGCACCGTGGCCGCGAGCGTCGCTAGGGTCAAGAAGGCCACGAACACCTTGGTCAGGCGGTCGAGCAGCGCGAAGCCCCCGGCGAGGGTGAGTACGACTGCCGCCACCACCAGCAGGCTCGCCAGCACCGGCGGCGTCATCGTCACCTGGAAGGTGACCCCTGCAAGGCCGGCTAGGGTGATGCCCAAGGCAGCCATGACAGTGCATAGGGTGGGGAGAAAGGTAAGGAAGTAGAGCACCAAGATGGCGCGCCCGCGGCGCCGGTAGCCGTGTAGCAGCGACTCACCGGTGGCTGCGACGAAATGGGGCGCGAAGCGAAAAGCCGGGTACTTCAAGGCGTGCACAAGCACGATGATCAGCACGAAGCCGAGGCCGTGGACCGCGCCAGCGCGAGTTGACTGCACAAGATGCGAAACGCCGATGGCGGTGCCAGCGAACAACACCCCGGGACCGATGGCGGCAGCCAGGCGACGGCGAGACTCTCCGGTCAACGTCAGGCGACTCCGATCTTGAAGTGTCGCGGTGCGACGAGCCCCCGGTATGCTACCGGCCCCGGCCCCGTCGCCACGAATTGACCTGATATCATGCACTGCAGCGGCGGCTCCGTCGCTCCCCCAGGCCACTTGAACCACGACATGACCCTCGATCTTTCCAACGATGCCGAACGTCGGCGCTTGCGCGATGTGCTCGGCACCTTCGCCACCGGCGTCACGGTGGTCACCACCCGCGACGAGGCTGGCGACCCCATCGGCATCACCGTCAACAGCTTCACCAGCGTGTCCCTGTCGCCACCGCTGATCCTTTGGTGCCTAGGCCGGGAGTCTGCCGCCCTGCAGGCGTACCGCAACGCCAGCCATTTCGCTGTCAACGTGCTGAGCGAGAAACAGCAAGCGCTTGCTACCCATTTCGCCAGCAAGCGGACGGACAAGTTCACAGACCTAGGCGGAGTCATCGACGGTATCGCCGGCGTGCCCTTGCTCGCCAACTGCATCGGACAGCTTCAGTGCGCCACGCGCCAAGCCCACGATGGCGGTGACCACGTGATCCTGCTCGGAGAGGTCTTGGCGATGAAGGAGAGCGCCGGCAAGCCCCTGCTCTTCCACCGTGGCCGCTTCACGGCCGAGGGTCCATCCGAGGCTTGAGCGGACTCCGCTGGATCGCAACATGCGCCGCCTAGACCGCACTCACCGGCCCCCCATTCGCTGGTAACCACACTCGCCTGCTGGCACGATTGACCGCCATTACGTGTGCCACGCCGCGGAGCTTGTTCATGTCCCAACTGCAACTCTCCAGTCTGGAAGAGCGCCTGCACCGTCTGGAAACGCATCTACAGCGGGAGAACCCCGTACTTCTCGAGGTCGTAAAGGCCTTTCGCCAGCTCGATCAGGTAACTCATCGCCTCGGCCTGACCGAGCCCAACGAATCCCTGGCCTCGCAGGTGTCGTGGTTCCCGGTGGTCGCCCTGCTCGGCACTTTCTCCGCGGGTAAGTCAACATTCGTAAACTCCTACCTGGGCCAGCGTTTACAGCTGACGGGCAACCAAGCGGTCGACGACAAGTTCACGGTGGTTTGCTACGGCCCCAACGAGCAGCCCCAGGTGCTGCCAGGCCTAGCATTGGACAGCGACCCTCGCTTCCCCTTCTACAAGATCAGTCATCAGATCGAAGAGGTATCCGACGGCGACGCCGAACGCATGGACGCCTTCCTGCAGCTAAAGGCCTGCAACTCAGAGGCGATCCGCGGCAAGATTCTGATCGACTCCCCGGGCTTCGACTCGGACGAACAACGCGCCGCGACGCTCGCCATCATCGAGCACATTATCGACCTGGCAGACCTGGTGCTGGTGTTCTTCGACGCGCGTCACCCTGAACCGGGCGCCATGCAGCAAACGCTCAAGCACCTGGTAGGCGACGTGAAGGATCGGCCGGACTTCAACAAGTTCATGTACATCCTCAACCAGGTAGACGCTACGGCTCGCGAGGACAACCCAGAGGAGGTCTTCGCCGCCTGGCAGCGTGCCCTGGCCAGCCAGGGCCTGACAGCGGGCCGCTTCTACCGCATCTACGACGTCGCTTCCGCCCTGCCTATCGAAGACGAAGCGCTAGCCGCCCGCTTCGAGGCAAAGCGCAAGGTAGACGCTGACGAGATCAACATGCGTCTGGACCGGGTGGAAGTAGAGCGCGCCTACCGCGTGACCGGCGCCCTGGAACGCACGGCGCGGGCCGTGCGCGACGACATGATGCCGACCGTGCGCGAGGCACGCCGCTGGTGGAAGCGACGCTCGCTGATCCTCGATGCCGCGGCGATGGGCGCGCTGCTCTTGGTCGCCCTCGGCACCAGCGTAGCCTTCGGGATGTGGGAGGGGTTCTCCTTTACTCCGCCCTGGACGGGCCTCGCCGAGCAGTTCCCGTTCATCAACTGGGTGTTACTGGCCGTACTGATCGCCCTTATCGCGTATCTGCACCTGGTGTTGAGACGGGCCGCCAGCGGGCAGACCGTAAAGCACTTCGGCGCGAAGCTCGAAGGCAACACGCATCGCGACTGGATCTTGAACGCCATCCGCAAGAACACCTCCGGCTGGATGCTGGCCGTGGCGGATCAGCCGACCGGGTGGGGCCCGCTGACGCGACGCAAGCTCGACACGGTACTCGCCAACGCCGGGCGCTTCATCGAGACCCTCAACGATCGCTTCGCCGTGCCCAGCGGCGAGGGCGATGGCGGCAAGAAGAGGGGCTGACGCCCCCGCGCCGACACCGAGGCAAACCAACCGGGCCCAAGGCGCATCCAACGAGAAAACACACCCTTGCTCCGGCATCAGACCGGGGCGGGGCTCGTCGACCCGTTGGAGTGATCGAGGGACCCAGTCATGAGCCGTACCCATCCTACCGCCGCAGCCCTGCTGCTCGGCTTTTCCATCTTCGCCATTGCTAGCGCCCCCATCACCGCCGGCGCACGTCACTCGCAACAGGGCACCTTCGACGTGGCGCTGTTTAGCGATGACGACCACGATGAGCAGATCATCGTCATTCGCCTCGATCGCGACACCGCCACCGGCGTCGAGGGCATGGACGACGACGCCCGACTGCTGCAGGGCCGAGACGTCGAGCGCGCGTCGCGTCGCATCCGCCGACTCGCCGATGACAATGGCGTAAACCTCGTCGATATCGACTCAGAGGGATCGGAGCAGGTCACCATCGTTGCGGAGGATACCGGTGATGGCGGCGGCACGGCCTACATCTCCATCGGCGAACACGGTATCGAGATCCACGCCGATGGCGACGGCGAGGACAGCGTTCACATCAGCTTTGGCAACCCCAGCCGAAACGCCCGCAACGCTGAGAACGGGGCTGTGCGCATACACGCCCGCGGCGAAGACGAAGGCGATCGCACGGTGGTGTTGCTGAGCAACCTCGACGCGGATGCCACGCGCGAGTTCATCGATGACCTCGACGATGTCCCCCGCACTCTCAAGCGCGAGATGCTGCGCGAACTCAATCTCTAGAGCTGCTTAAGTGCGGCGCAGACGCCAGCAATGGTGGATGCGCGGGTTGCGCGCAAAGTCCAGCGGGATGCTGTCCCGGGTGAGATCGTCGATCGCTATCACACCCGCCCGCGCCAGCAGCGCGGCCTGATCGAACTTGAAACCGCGCAAGTTGTTCGAAAACAGTAGAGTCCCACCCGCTTTCAACAAGCGCAGGGCTCGCAGCAGCAGGTCAACGTGATCACGCTGCACATCAAAGGTGCCCTCCACGCGCTTGGATGTGGAAAAGCTCGGCGGGTCGACGAAGATTACATCGTAGCGCGCCTGCGGCCCCTCCCAGCGCTGCGCCAGCCATCCCATCACATCAGCTCTGATGAACTGATGAGCCGCCTTCGACCAAGGGCCTTCAGGGACGTTCATGGCGAGATTGCGCTGCGCCCAATCGAGATAGGTCGCGGAGAGATCGACGCTGGTGGTGGCACGGGCGCCGCCTGCTGCAGCTGCGACGGTCACCGCCCCCGTGTACGCGAAGAGATTTAGAAAGTCCGCGCCGTCAGCTTGCTCCATCACCCAGCGCCGCAGGGGCCGATGATCCAAGAACAGGCCCGTATCTAGGTAATCATCCAGATTCACCTCAAGGCGATAACCGTGTTCGCTCACCTCGAGGCGATCGTTGCGATCTGCCTGACGGGCATATTGGGTACTGCCGCGTTGGCGCTGGCGCCGTTTGAGGTGCACCTGCGTCGGCGACAGGGAAAGCGCCTCGCGCACGGCCCCTAAGGCATCACGCACCCGTTCGCGGGCGCGTGCCTGATCGATCTTGGCGGGCGCAGCGTACTCTTGCACGTGCGCGTGCAGTTGTCCTTGCACGGTCTCGTAGAGGTCGATCGCGAAACGGTACTCCGGCAGGTCGCCATCGTAGAGGCGATAGCACGTCACACTCTCTCGGCGCCGCCAGCGCGAGAGGTTGCGCAGGTTCTTGGCCAGGCGGTTTGCCAGCTCACGGCCGCCGGCGGATAGATCGGAAGGCCCCCGCTCGCGCTTGTCCGAGACCGGTCGGCTCACCTGCCCGAGGTCGAACTGCAGCAAGCGACAGTCGATAGGACCGTTCATGAAGCGGTGCGTGCGAGTGGCTCGCAGGCCGAGCTCGCGACCAAGGGGTGGATTGCCCGTGAACACGGCGCCAGCCCAACCCGCCCGGTAGTGGCGACGCAGGTGCTGACCGAGACTCGCGTACAGCGCCGCAAGCTCGCGCTGTTCACCCAACCTTTCACCGTAGGGCGGATTCGCGAGCACTAGCCCCTTAGCCGGCAGATCCGAGAGCGACCCATCATCCGCAATCTCGCGACGACTTAGCGGCACGTGATCGCCCAGGCCTGCACGCACAAGGTTGCCCTGGGCGATACGCAAGACCTTGCCGTCGGCATCGAATCCCCGTACGCGCCCCGTCGCCAAGCGATCTCGAGCAGCGCTTGCGCGCGAGCTTGCCTGTTCCAGCAAGCGCTCCCAAAGCTCCCGGTCGTGTCCGAGCCAGCCGTCAAAGCCCCAGTAGCGGCGAGCCGGCAGACCAGGCGCAACATCACCGGCTATCCACGCCGCCTCAATGAGTAGCGTGCCCGCGCCGCACATCGGGTCGACGAATGCGCCGCCAGCAGCAGCGATCTGCGGCCATCCGGCACGCATCAGCAACGCCGCGGCGAGGGTCTCTCGCAGCGGTGCCGCCCCCTGCTCCAACCGGTAGCCGCGCCGATGCAAGGGTTCTCCGGACAGGTCGACGGAGATCACCGCCTGCTCGCCGCGAACCAGCACGTGCAGGGGCACGTCGGGGCGCGTCGGCTGCACGTCGGGGCGCTCGCCGCTACGCTCGCGCCATTGGTCGACGATGGCGTCCTTTACTCGCTGGGCGGCGAAGTGGCTATGACGGATGCGTGCACGCTGCAGGGTGGCGGCTACGGAGAGAGTCTGCTTCGGTCCCAGGTGCTCGCTCCAGTCGATCTCGCGCACCGTCGCGTAGAGCGCGTCACCATCTGCGGCCGAACCGGCACCGAGCTCCATCAGGACGCGCCCGGCCGTGCGCGACCACAGGCAGGCACGGTAGGCAGCTTCCAACTCACCGCTGGCAATCACCGCGCCTGCGCGCTCCTGCACCTGCTCGAAGCCGAACTCGCCAACCTCTTGCAACAGTAGGGACGGCAGGTGCCGGGCACAGGTCAGCGTGAACCGCCGAGCCCCCGTCGATGCGCCCCTGGCGCTCAGAGCAGCTCCAGCGGCGGCTCACGCATCGCAGCCAACTGCTCCTTCAGCTCGAGAATTTGCTGCTCCCAGTAGCGCTGGGTGCCAAACCAAGGAAAGGCGGGAGGGAAGGCCGGATCATCCCAACGCCGGGCTAGCCAGGCGCTGTGATGAAGCATACGCAGGGATCTCAGCGACTCGATGAGATTCAACTCCGTACTATCGAAATCGCAGAATTCACGGTAGCCTGCGATCAGTTTTGCTAGCTGGGCTTGCTGGCGATCGCGATCGCCAGAGAGCAACATCCACAGGTCTTGGATGCGAGGCGCGGTCCGCGCGTCGTCGAAGTCCACGAACCAGGGCGTGTACTCGCGCCACAGCACGTTGCCAGCGTGGCAATCACCATGGCAGCGAATCCATCGACTCGCTGGCACGAAGTCCATGTGCGCGTCCACTTCCAGCAACACCTGGCGAGCGACAGCCTCCCAAGCCTCCTGTAGCTCTGGGGGCACCATCTCGCTGGCGAGGAGAAACTCGACGCTGTCGTGGCCGAAACCCTGAGCATCGAGCACCGGACGATGCTCGAAATCCTCCGCCGCGCCCGCCTGGTGCATGCGCCCAAGGGTACGTCCGAAGACCTCGAGGTTGCTCAGGTCATCAAGCTCCGGTGCCCGACCGCCGCGACGGGGCGAAATCGTGTAGAAAAAGCCCGCGTGTTCGAACAGCGCCTCATCATCGCCATCGAACAAGGGCGCTACTACCGGACACTCAAGCTCATCGAGCTCGCAGGTGAAGTCGATCTCCTCCTGTATCTGCTCCGCGCTCCAACGCCCGGGTCGATAGAACTTGACTATCACCGGCTCCGCCTCATCGAGGCCCGCCTGGTAGACGCGGTTCTCGTAGCTGTTCAGAGCGAGCAGGCGGCCGTCGCAAGCTAGGCCCTGCGCTTCGAGGGCGTCGAGGATGAAGCTAGGCGTCAACCTATCGAAAGGATGAGCTGCCTCGACGGCCGACTTCTTCACCACATCAACGTCCGCCATCGATCGCTAGGGCTGCAACACCGCTTCCACGTACGGCTCACCGCGCTCACGCATACCTGAGTTGAACGGCGCCAGGTACTCGTCGTGAATCGCCGCCAACGCGTCGATGCGCCCCGCCCACACTTGCTCCAGATCGGACAGACGGCGCTTGGCGCCGACTGTCACCGGCGTGCCAGCTGAATCGATGGCATCGATTAAATGGCGCACTTGCACATCGATCATGTTCGGCCAGTTGATGTCGTCCTCGAAGGTTTTGTGCAAGGGCTGCGTCACAGTCTGCTCCCACGCATCCAGGCGCACGATCGCCTCGTCCGCCAGGCGCGTGAGCGTCGCCCCGCTTTGCCCCAGACCGTCCAAGCGCCCGCGGGCATCTGTCAGCGCCTCGCGCACATGGCGCGCCCGATCTAAGGTGCCCAGGAGGCTGTTCATCAACGTCACGGTTTGGCGCAAAGCGGCGCTTCTGGCCGCATGTCCCTCGACATCGTAGGGCAGGCGCGGATCGGGTCTCACGCTGATGGGGACGCTCACTTGCTCGCCAGCGTAGGTGAACACTGCGCGGTACTCTCCAGGCGCCACTCGCGGCCCTGCCCAACCGGCGAATAAGCGCACGTCTTCCACGCAGTTCAGGCGATCTTCGGCGAAGTCCCACACCCAGCGATTGAGCCCCGGCGAGGCACTCGGATTGTCGATGCTCACCGGACTGCGGGGATCTTCGTTGCCCTTAACGCACTCATCGTCCGCCAGGCCAGCGGAAGAGTAGTGGCGTACCACGCGCCCGCTAGCGGCCTCCTCGATCTCGATCGTGATCGCCAGCTCCTCCTCTCCATCGCCCTCGCTTGGCGGGGAGAGGTGGTAGTAGAGCACCGCGCCGTCCGCTGGGTTCTTTCCCTCATGGGCACTGCGCCGCCCGCCACCGCGCGCGAGCATGATGGCCTGGGCGGGCGTGTAGGCGTGCACCGGCGTGCGCAGGGGCAAGAGCGTTGCACGCATGGTACTTAGGTCATCGAGGATCCAGAAGCCACGCCCCTGAGTCGCCGCCACCAAGCGATCGTGGCGGATCTTCAAATCCGTGATCGGTACGGGCGGCAAGTTCAGGCGTAGTGACTGCCAGTGCGCGCCGCTGTCCGGACTGAAGAACATTCCAGCCTCGGTCCCCGCGTAGAGAAGACCTGCGCGCTTTGGATCCTCGCGTACGACACGCACAAAGGTCTCGGGCGGCAGGCCACCATCGATGCGGCGCCAGTGCTCCCCCCCATCTCGGCTCTCGTAAATGTACGCAGAGAAATCGTCCAGCTTGTAAGCCGTCATCGCCAAATAGATTCGATCGGCATTATGCGGCGAGATCTCGATGGCATTGACGTGCGCCTCGGGAGCACCCGATGGCGTGAGATTGCGCCAGGTCTTTCCGCCGTCACGCGAACGATGCACCAGACCGTCGTCGGAACCGACCCACAGCTCACCCTTGCGATGGACCGACTCCAGGACGTAGAAAATCGTATTGTAGAACTCCGCTCCAGCCTGCTCGTTGGTGATGGGACCACCTCCGCGCCCCTGCTTGGACTCGTCGTCCCGAGTAAGATCAGGACTGATCTCCTCCCAACTCACGCCACGATCAGCGCTGCGCAAGAGCTTGTGGGTCCCGTAGTAGAGCACGTGCGGGTCGTGGGGCGAGACAGCGACGGGCGCGTTCCAGTTGGTGCGGTAGCGGTGCTCACGTACATCGCGACCGAACACATACTCTGGGTAGGGCTTGATCGGTCGCAGGCTGCGCGTCGCCATGTCGTACTCGGTGAGCGTGGCGTTGATCGTGGTGGCGTAGACATGGCGTGGGTCGGCCGGGTTGAAGGCCACGTGAGCGCTCTCCCCGCCCCCAACGGGGTGGAAGTCCTCAGCACCAATACCGCCGTCCAGGGTCTGGCTCGCGATGGCGACGGTCGTGTTGTCCTGCTGGCCACCGTAGATCCAGAAGGGAAAGCGATCGTCGGTGGAGACGCGGTAGAACTGAGCCGTTGGCTGATTGTTGAGCGTAGACCAGGTGCTGCCTGCGTCGAAGGTCACCGTTGCGCCGCCATCGTTGGCATTGATCATGTTGCGCGGATCGTCGGGGTTGATCCACAAATCGTGGTGGTCGCCGTGGGGGCCGCTGAGTCCGGAGAAGGTGTGCCCGCCGTCGATCGACTTGAACATGCGCACGTTCAGCACGTAGACCGTGTTCTCATCTTGCGGGTCGGCGGCGATGTGATTGTAGTACCAGGCGCGCGCCTGGATCAGGCGCTCGCCGTTTAGCCGGGTCCACTGATCGCCGCCGTCGTCCGAGCGGTAGAGACCTCCTTCCTCGGCCTCCACGATGGCGTACACGCGTCGTGAATTCGCTGGTGATACCGCTACACCCACCTTGCCGATAAGACCCGGCAGTCCGCCCTCTAGGCGCGTCCAAGTATCACCCCCATCGGTGCTGCGGTAGATGCCGCCCCCGTCGCCACCGGAACGCACGTACCACGGGTTGCGACGGTGGTGCCACATAGCAGCGAACAGCACTCGTGGGTTCTGCGGATCCATCGAGAGGTCCGTCGCGCCCGTGTCAGGGTTCACCGAAAGCACCTGCTCCCAAGTGTCGCCACCATCACGGCTGCGGTACACGCCACGCTGCGCACTGGCGCCCCAGGGGTTACCCTGCGCTGCCACGTAGAGCACATCGGGATCGCTCGGGTGCACCACGATGTCGGCAATCTGGCGAGTCGCTGCCAAGCCAACGTGCGACCAGCTGCGTCCGCCGTCGGTGGAGCGGTAGAGCCCATCCCCATGGGAGGTGGTCACACCGCGAATCGGCGCCTCACCCGTACCCACGTAAACCACGTTGCGATCCGAAGGCGCCACGGCGATGGCGCCGATAGTGCCCACGCCGAAATCCTCATCGGAGACGTTGCGCCAGGCGATACCGGCGCTGTCCGTGTGCCAGACACCGCCTCCAGCAGCGCCCATGAAGTACTCCCGCGTGCGCCCCGGCACCCCCGCCACGGCCGTCACCCTCCCCCCGCGCCAAGGGCCGATGGCGCGCCACTCGATGCCCTCAAGGCGCGCCGGATCAACGGCGGCGGCCGCCGGCTGAGCTTGGGCGTGTGACGAGCCGACCAGGCCCACGGCGACCCACAGCGCGAGGCGCCATCCCCAGCCCCCCCTATCGAACCCAGCCGTTTGAGTTTCCCGCCGATCGAACACGTTGATCTCCTCTCCCTCAGGTCTGCACCGGTGCTCCCGTCGACAATGCGTGCAAAGCAGCATCGAGTTCAAGTCCGCGAACGGTCCACCTGGGCTGGCAAGTACGCACCCGCTGAACGAAGATGCCGCCATGATCACCCTGCGCACACCCTGCGAGGGGCTACTCGAGGCCAAAGGCTCTCGCTTTATCGCCACCGTCGCCCCGATTGAGCAGTTCGATGAGCTTCTATCGGCTTCCCGCGTAGCCCATGCAAAGGCCAACCATCAGGTGATAGCGTGGCGGCACGTGAACGAGATGGGCCAGCTACAGGAACTCGCCAAAGACGATGGCGAGCCAACCGGCACGGCCGGCAGGCCGATACTGCAAGTGTTGCGCGGCAGAGAGTGGGTGCAGGTGGGAGCCCTAGTGGTGCGCTACTTCGGCGGCATCAAGCTCGGCACGGGAGGGCTGGCTCGCGCCTATGCTGGCGCCGTGGGCGAGGCCCTGAACAACGCGACACCCACGCCCTGGTTGCCCGAGGTGCAGGCCACCTTGCGGGCACCCTTCGACACCTCGGCCACCCTCGAGCGCGAGGTAAACGGTGCCGAGGGCGTACGCATCCTCGAGCGCCATTTCGCCAGCGACGGCGTGCACCTTCGCATCGCTGGCCCTCGCCCACACATCGAGGCCCTACGCGAGCGCTACGGCGCCTAGGCGCGTGTCCTCCAACGCTCGCGCCTATTACACTGCGCCCAGCGCTGCCGCCGTAGGGAGCGGGTTCTAACGGAACTGAAGGAGCTGCCATGTCCGTCCAGGTCACCCTTTATTGGGTCATTCTCGCGAGCGCCTTCGCCGGTCTCTACTGGCTCGCGCGGGGCGGCAAGACCCTACTGTGGCAGCGAGTCATGATCGCCCTCGTCGGCGGCGTAGTGGTCGGCTTCGCGTTTGGTGACCTGGCGATCGCGAGCAAGTGGATTGGCGACATCTTCGTCAACCTGATTCGCATGATCGTGGTGCCACTCATCTTCACCACCATCGTGGCAGGGGTGATCTCCATGGGAGACCCGAAGCGCTTGGGTGGCATCGGCGCCAAAGCGATCGGGCTCTACATGCTCACGACCCTCGGCGCCATCATCGTCGGCCTGACCTTCGGGGTAATCTTCGAACCCGGCGCCGGTGTCGACATCTCCGGTGCCGTGCCCAAGACCCTCGCGGAAGCGGCACCGATCGGCGAACGCTTGATCAACATCGTGCCGCGTAACCCGGTCGCCGCGCTGGCCAACGGCGATGTCCTATCCATCATTTTCTTCTCGCTGATCCTGGGCGTGGCCATCGTGCTGACCGGGGAGAAGGCGAAGCCCCTTGGCGATGTGATCGAGGCGGCCGCCGAGACTGTCCTGAAGGTGGCGACGATCGTCATGGAATTCGCGCCCTTCGGCGTGTTTGCCCTGGTGGCCTGGGTGGCGGGCACGCTCGGCATCGACGCCCTCCGCCAGCTGCTAGTGCTGACCCTAGTGGTCTACGGCGCCTGCGTGGTGCACATGCTGCTCGTGTATGGGGGGCTAATCCGCGGCATCCTTGGGCTGCCTCTCGTGCGATTCTTCCGCGGCATGCTGGATGCACAGGCCGTGGCCTACTCTACCTCCTCGAGCTCCGCCACTCTGCCGATCACCATCAACTGCGTGGAGCGCAACCTCGGCGTGAAGAACACGGTTGCCTCGTCCATACTGCCACTCGGCTCCACCATCAATATGGACGGCACCGCCTTGTACCAGGGGATTATCGCGACCTTCGCGGCTCAGGTATTCGGCATCGACCTCGCCTTCACAGACTACCTATTGATTGCCTTGACGGTCACTCTGGTTTCCATCGGCACGGCCGGAGTGCCCTCAGCCTCGCTATTTCTGGCGGCCACGGTGCTCTCGACCTTCGGCGTGACGGACGCGCAGACGGCATTGATCGTTGGCTTCATCCTGCCCTTTGACAGGATCTTGGACATGGCGCGAACGGTGGTAAACATCACCGGCGACGCGGCGGTGGCGGTTACCGTGGCTAAGTCAGAAGGGGAACTGGACGAGGAGTCATTCCGCGCCGTCGCCGTCGTTTGAGGGCGATCCCAAGAGCCGTCAGCTAAGGCGCCGGGGCAGCGAGCGAAGCTTGGCGAGCCCGGCCCATCGGGCCTCTTCGACGCGCGTCTGGAAGCTGCACACAGGACTGGGGCGGAATCCTAGGCGACCGGCCTCCGCCATGAGCAGACAGCTGGCGTGCCAGGGCTCGTGTACAGCGGCAGCGCGGTACCCCGGGGGCAGGGACGCACCTAGCGAAGCCACCAGTGTCTCCACCAACGATGCGGGCAGGCCGCGGGTACCGAACAACCCCTTCGGCCCCTCGGCACCGTCTAGGTCAAAGCTAACCGGATCGATGACCAGCAGGTCTGGCCGATCCCATGCCAAGCGTCGGCTGATCGCACGCGGACGACGTAGATCGCAGATCAACCCCGCCTGGGGCAGGCACTCGCTGTTCAAGCTGCGCACGCCTCCGCTGATCACCGCAATATCGGCAAGACGCAGGTGGCGACGGTCCGCCGTCACCACGAGCAGGCCTTCGCGGATCGCGCATTCGGCCAGCTCCCGGCTGTTGTCGAGGAGGGTCTGACGCATCGCCAGCTCTTGCAGGCGCCGCGCGAGGGGACCCTCGCCGGCACCGAGGGCCAGGTGCCGACACACACGAGCGGCTGCGCTAAGTAGGGACTGACGGCCGATCACCTCACCGTAGTGCGCGTCGCCGATCAACACCAAGCGCTCGACGCGCTCTCCGAGTAGGGCCGCCACCGTTCGACCGACCGTGGTGGTGGCGCCGAGAACCGCCAAGGTCGAACGGGGGTAGGGGCGTGCGAGACGAGCCATGGCCTGATCTAACGCGTAGTGGGTGGCACCTGCGGTGAGGGCGCCCCCGGTGCAAGTCCGTTGATCGGCGCAGTGCAAATCCTGCCCATCCCGCGAAGCGTCGGCCGCTACCGCGGACAGGCCGAGGTATTGCGCACCGCGTTCACGCCCGAGGGCGATCGCCTCGCGCAATTCCGCCAGATCGACCGGATCGGGGAGCGCCGCGTCGGCGCGGCCAGCCATGATGACATCACCAACGGTTTGAGCCCCATCAGCAGTGGCGACCCGAACGTCTCTCAACAGCAACTCCACTCCTGCCGGAATGTCGCCAGCTACCGCAACGCGCTGCGGATGGCTAGCGAGAGCAGGGTTCATGAGCATCGCATCGGCACGGTGCAACACGTAGGCAAAGCGGCGCGTCGGCACATCGATCCGAGTAGGGATCGGCTTCGCAGGTCTATCAGCCGGTCGAAGATGGGTGGGCATGGGGTGCGCCCTCGTGGCTCTATGAAGGGTCGGCAAACAGTTCGCCGGTCATAGCGGACACGATTCAAAAAAAACGTCTCCCAGCTCACAGGTCGGCGGATATTGACGCCCCATGGATCGCCTGCCAGACGCGATGTGGGGTGAGGGGCATGTCCAGGCAATTGACTCCCAAGGGCCGCAACGCATCGAGCACTGCGTTGACCAGCGCCGCAGGGGCACCGATCGTGCCAGCCTCACCAGCCCCCTTCACACCAAGGGGATTGCGCGGGCTAGGCACGCCATCGAATTGAAGGTCGAGGCGAGGCGAGCGTGAGGCGCGCAGCACGCCGTAGTCCATGAAGGTACCGGTCAGCAGCTGGGCCGTATCGTCTTCGTACACCACGCTCTCGAGCAAGGCTTGGCTGAGGCCCTGAATGGCACCGCCCACGATCTGCCCCTCGAGCAACAGCGCGTTGCCCACGCGACCCATATCGTCCTGCACGACGTAACGCACTATCTGAACAGCACCGGTCTGGGGATCTACCTCCACCTCACACAGGTGGGCGCCGTTGGGGTAAGTACCGCCCTGTGGCGCGAAGGCCTCGCTGCTCGCCAAGCCCGCTTGCACTTCGTCCGGTCGCTGCGACGAGTCGAAGCTAGCGGTCACCACCTCATCTAGCGACACGCAATGGTCTGTGCCCGTGACGGCGAAGCGACCATCCTCGAAGACGAGGTCTGCCACGCTCACCTCGAGCAGTTGCGCAGCGACGTGCGCACCGGCCTCAGCCATCGCGTCCAAAGTCAGCGCAAGTGCCGACCCTCCAAGTGCCAAGGTGCGGCTTCCGCCCGTGCCGTTGCCGCTTGCCACCTGCGCCGTGTCCCCCTGAACAACGCGCACTCGCGTGACCGGCACGGCGAAGAACTCACTGATCATCTGAGTGAAGATCGTCTCGTGACCCTGCCCCGTGGACTGAGTACCTACCCGCGCCTCGATCACTCCGTCCTCGCGAAACGCGACCGCTGGCCGGTCCTTTCCGTAGGCCGCACAGACCTCCACGTAATACGCCAAACCTAAGCCACGGCATAGGCCTCGCGCCTCCGACAGCTGTCGGCGATGCTCGAAGCGCTCGCCCTCTAGGCGGTGCCAAGCGCTATCGAGCAAGCGATGGTAATCGCCACTGTCGTAGGTCTGACCCAGGGCAGATACATAGGGAAACTGCTCGGCCCGTACGAAGTTACGCAGCCGCAGGGCGCGTGGCGCCACGCCGAGCTCAGCTGCTGCCTTGTCGACCAAGCGCTCGATCAGGTAGCTCGCCTCCGGGCGACCGGCCCCTCGGTACGCATCAAGCGGTGCGGAGTTGGTGACCACTACATGGGTCTGTGCCCACGCGGTTGGGATGTCGTAGGCACCGGTCAGCATCGAGCTGCCGAAGAACGCAACGCCTGCGCCAAGCTGAGAGGTGTAGGCGCCCACATTCGAGTAGGTGCGCACCTGCAGCGCGACGAAGCGCAAATCTTGATCCAAGCCCAAGGAGGCGTGGCTGATGTGATCACGACCGCCCAGGTCCGACAAGAACCCCTCACTGCGCGTGGCCTGCCAGCGCACTGGCTCGCCCAGCGCCATCGCCGCGAAGGCGACCACCACGGGCTCGCTCTGCAGAAAGAGGCGCATGCCAAAACCGCCACCCACCTCTTCGGTGATAACGCGAAGGCGAGCCTTGTCCACGCCCAAGGCGACGCTCAACTCCCGCTGGATGGCGTGCACTCCCTGGCTGCCCATCCGCATCGTAAGTGTGCGCTGCTCGCCCTCCCCCTCAGGAATGGCCAGGCACCCCCTTGGCTCCAGCGTGACTGGCGCCACACGGTTGTTCACCACATCGATTTCCACGCGATGGGCCGCGTTGGCCATGGCCTGCGCGGTGCCCTCGCGTTGGCCACGGGTGCGCACCCCGAGCACGTTGCCAGGTGCCCGCTCGGGCCAGATCTGCGCCGCTCCCTCCGCGAGGGCAGCGCGAAGGTGACCGGCGGCGGGCGACTCCTCGATATCGAGGTCCATCAGGTCGATCGCGTCTAGGGCAGCACTAACGCTGTCAGCGACCACCGCAGCCACCGCCTCGCCGACGAAGCGCACGTAGCCGCGCGCCAAAGCGGGTTGCGGCAAGGACACCTCAGCCCCCTCGCCACCCTCAGGATTGAAGCCCGCGGGGCGAGGGTCGCAAACACCCGCTCGATCCAAGTCGTCGATCGTGAGGATCGCCCTCACTCCGGGTGAGCGACGCGCCTGCTCCACATCCAACTGGCGAATGACGCCGTGCGCCACGGAGGAGCGAAGGAACACCAGATGCCGCTCCGGCTGCTCGGCCCGCACGTCCTCGGTGTAGCGCCCCGTACCGGTCAGTAGTCGCAAGTCCTCAGTGCGCCGCAGGGCGCGAGGATGAGGGACGGCAGTGGACATCGGTTCTTTTCCCCGAGGAAGGCGCAGTGCGATTGGGCGGTGTGCGCTAAGCTCACTGCCCCAAAGGGAGGCGATACACCGCAAAACAGTGTAGCGCCGCGCCGCGCCCACCTGCGCGAATGATGAGCTTCTGAGGATCTTGCATTCGCGCCCTCATCGACGCTCGTTGATCGACGATGCTAGAATTCTGGCGGAACCTAAAAGAAAGCTGCAAGGATCGCTCAACGTGCGCGTCTCGGTCGCGGTAAACGCCCCCAGACATCCTCTCGACCGCACTCCCGTCGCCACGACGCCGCCCGCTCGCAGCACGACCATCGGCCGCCAGCAGGCGGTCGGGGTTAGCGCGCTCAGGTCGACGATCGCCCCTCGCGATCCGCTTGCGTTCCCCCAGCTGATCAGCCTTGCGAGCAGCGCATTTGAACCACGCTAAGGTCTACCCGTTCTCGGCGATCGTCGGCCAGGACGAACTCAAGCTCGCCCTGCAGATCGCAGCGATCGACCCCTCCGTCGGCGGTGTCCTCGCCTTCGGAGATCGCGGCACCGGCAAGTCCACTGCCATCCGTGCCCTCGCCGATCTCTTGCCGAAGATGCGCGCGGTCAAGGGCTGTCCCTACGGTGCGGCGCCGGAGCGCCCCTGCGGCCTGTGCGAGCACTGTGGCATCGGCACGCCGAAACCGCTGGAAGACTTGAAATCGCGCCTCGTGGCCGTACCCGTGGTCGACCTGCCTCTCGGCGCCACGGAGGACCGCGTGGTGGGTGCCTTGGATCTCGAGCGCGCCCTAGCCCACGGAGAGAAGGCCTTCGAACCTGGCTTGCTCGCGCGAGCAAACCGCGGGTTCCTGTACATCGATGAGGTCAACCTGCTGGAGGATCACCTAGTCGATCTATTGCTCGACGTTGCCGCATCGGGTGAGAACGTCGTCGAGCGCGAGGGACTGAGCATCCGCCACCCGGCGCGCTTGGTGCTGGTTGGCAGCGGCAACCCTGAGGAGGGCGAACTGCGCCCGCAGCTGCTGGATCGCTTCGGCCTGTCCGTTGAGGTGCGCACGCCTGAAGATGTGAAGGCTAGGGTATCGGTGATTCGTCGACGCGATGCTTTCGAGGCAGATCCGACCGGGTTCCGGGAACAGTGGAAGCGTCAGGACGGTAAGATCCGCAGCGCCATCAAGAAGGCCCGCGAGCGCCTAGACGACACAACTGTTAGTGACGAAACGCTGGAGCGCATCTCAGACCTATGCGTTCGCCTAGGCACGGATGGCTTGCGCGGCGAGCTTACGATGATGCGAGCCTCCCGCGCCTTCGCGGCCCTTCACGGGGACGCGCAGGTGAGCGATAGGCACCTCATCGCCATCGCCCCTTCCGCCCTACGCCACCGCCTGCGTCGTGACCCCCTCGACGACGCCGGCTCCAGCGTCCGCGTGCAACGCATGCTCGAGACCGTCTTCGGGTCGTGAGCGAGGGCGAAGACGGGGTTGAACGCTGGGCTAACGCCATGGGCGTGGCCGCCCTCCTATGCGTCGACCCATTTGGACTTGGTGGGGTGCGCCTGCGCGCCCTACCCGGGCACGTCCGTGACACCTGGCTCAACACCTTGCATCAGCTGCTGCCGCAAATGCCTTGGCAGCGTATACCCACCAACATCCGCGACGACCGTCTCCTCGGCGGACTAGATCTCACGGCGACCCTACGCACGGGCAAGGCGGTCGCCCAGCGCGGGCTGCTAGCGCAGGCCGACGGCGGCGTTATCGAACTGCTCATGGCGGAACGCCTCGAACCGGGTGTAGCGGCGCGCATCTGCGCCTGCATAGACCGCGGGGAGATCGCCCTGGAGCGCGAGGGTTTCCGCGATCGCCTACCGGCCCGATTCGCCACCATCGCCTTGGACGAGGGCGATACACAAGCGGGTGAATCGCTACTTCCCGCTCTGGGCGATCGACTCGCCTTCACGGTAGATCTGCACGCCATTTCCTGGCGCGATGTGAGCGAGGGTTGGTTCGAACCGTCGCGCATCGCCGCTGCCCGAGAACTGGCTCCGTGCGTCGAGGTGGATCCGGCGCGCTACGAGGCGCTGGCGAGCGCAGGTGTCGCGCTCGGCGTATGGTCGCTCCGACCATCCCTGTTCGCACTACGCACAGCGCGGGCGGCGGCGGCTCTGGATCAACGGGATAGCGTCAATGATGAGGACGTAAGCCTTGCAGCCCGCTTGGTGCTGGCGCCGCGCGCCACGCGAGCACCGGTGCCCGTAGAAGACGCCCCTCCGAAGGAGGAGCCTACAACTCCCGAGCAGAGCGAGTCCCGAGCGGAAGACCTACCGCAGGAGCCCGAGCCTGCGCCACCACCATCGGAGGACGACGAGGGCGGCGAGAGCGAGGATCAGACAGCTCACCAAGAGGGGACTCTCGAAGAACAGGTTCTAGAGGCCGCGGCGGCGGCCATTCCCCAGGATGTGCTTCGCGCAATCACCGATCAGGTTAGTGGTACTCCTAGCCGTGGCGCAGGAGGCAAGGCCGGCGCCGTTGTGAAGTCGATCCGGCGTGGGCGGCCGATAGGCAGCATTCCCGGTTCACCCGCAGACGGCGCGCGCCTCGCCGTACTCGACACGCTCCGGGCCGCAGCCCCCTGGCAACGCCTCCGACGCCGCCCACCGCCCGTGGCCGCAGGAGGGGAGACCGGCAGTGCGCCACCGCTGCGCGTGCACGGCGAAGACCTACGCGTCCTTCGCCTGCGACAGCATTCGCCAACGACCACGGTTTTTGTGGTCGACGCCTCGGGCTCCGCCGCCTTACACCGCCTGGCCGAGGCCAAAGGTGCTGTCGAGCTGCTGCTCGCCGAATGCTACGTCCGCCGTGATCAAGTCGCCTTGGTTGCCTTCCGAGGCCGTGACGCGAGCGTGCTCTTGCCCCCCACTCGCTCCCTGGTGCGCGCGAAGCGCGAACTCGCCGGCCTCCCAGGCGGAGGGGGTACTCCGCTCGCCGCCGGCATTGATGCCACTCACTCCCTCGTCGAACAGATCAAACGGGCTGGTGAAACCGCGTTCGTCGTCTTGCTCACCGATGGACGCGCCAACGTGGCACGCGACGGCACCGGCGGCCGCGAGCGGGCGATGGAAGACGCGCTAGCCTCAGCGCGCTCCCTTGCCCAAGAAGGGGTACCGACCGTGCTGATTGATGTGTCGCGCAAGGCGCAAGCGCAGGCTGGGCGCGTAGCCGACGCACTGAACGCGAGATACCTCCTGCTGCCGAGCGCAAGCGCCGCACAGCTGTCGCAGGCGATACAACGTGCCGGCGCACCGAAGAGTGCTTAGGGCTAGCGAACGCCGATGGAGAGGGCTGCGGCGAGGCCCCAATGGGTGACCGGCTACGCTGGGAAGAGCACCGCCACCAGTGGCCCCATGCTGACAAGAGTCGATTTGTACATGCAGGTGGAATGCGGTGGCATGCGCAGGTCGGGGGTGATGCCGAGCGAGTGGCACTTCTGGTGCATGGCACGGGGTCGAGCGCTCACTCATGGCGCCACTTGATCGACCCGCTCTGCGAACGCTTCACGGTAGTTGCACCGGATTTGCCCGGGCACGGCTTCAGCTCACCGCCAAGCTGCGGCGCAGACGCTATGAGCCTGCCCACGATGGCCCGAGCTCTCGGTGAGCTTATGCGTCGCTTGGATCTTCTCCACGCGCGCAGGCCCCTGCTGCTGGTTGGACACTCGGCCGGCGCTGCGTTGCTCATCAGGGCGTGCCTAGACGGCCAGCTCTCGGGTAATGATATCCGGCTGCTGGGGCTTTGCAGCGCCGTCATGCCCTTTCCTGGCGTAGCGGGTCACCTACTAAAACCAATCGCTAGAGGATTGGCCCGCGTCGCTATCGTAGCCCCCGTGTTCGCGCTGCGTGTGCGCAGCGATCGTAGCGTCATTCGACAACTTCTGCGGCAAACAGGATCGTCATTGGACGCGAAGGGCGTTGACCATTACCGCACTTTGGCGGGTAACGCCGAACACGTACGCTCTGCCTTAGACATGATGGCTGCTTGGGACCTTCACTCATTGGCTCGTGATCTGTGCAGGCTGCGCACGCCAGCGACGCTGGTCGCCGCAGAGCTAGACGGCACGATCCCTGCGCGCCACGCGTACGCCGCTGCCGCACTGATCCCGGACGCTATCGCCACCACGCTGACCGGCGTCGGACACCTCGCTCACGAGGAGGCGCCCGATCGCATCTTGGAGGTCCTGTCCCAGAACGGGTGGTAGCGCCGGAGCATCGAGAGCGACCACGACAGGTCAAGCAAAAAAAAGGGCCCGCTATTGCGAGCCCTCCTTGCGCACCCACGTCTTGTCGCTACGGGCCGAATCCGTGCTTAATGCCCCACAGATACCAGTTGTTGACGGCGGTCCCCGTAAGCAAGATACCGATCCCGCCAGTTAGGGTGGTCAGCATCGCGAACCACCACGCCCAACGGTGAACGGACTCCATGGTGGCGTTCCACCCCATGGTCCAACGCCAAAACAGGGCTGCACGCTCCGACGCCGTGCCGCGATCGGTAATCTGCTCGATCTCCCGATCGCCGCCGTACCTCCCAACCGCAAGGATCGTCGCACCGTGCATCGCAAACAGCAGGGCTGAGCCGTACAGGAATGCGATGGAGAGCATGTGAAATGGGTTGTAGAACAGGTTCCCGTAGCGCAGGGAAAACAGGTTGGTCCAATCGAGGTGGGGGAAGATGCCAAAGGGTACGGCCTCACTCCAACTGCCAATGAGCAATGGGCGGATGAAACCGAGCACTAGGTAAAGCCAGATCGCAGACGCAAAGGCCCACGGCACGTGTGTTCCAAGCCCCAAGTCGATGGCACGCCGGTACATGCGCACCCACCACAAAATGATCGAAGTAGTCAGTAGGAATCCGGCAATCAGCCACCAACCTCCCTCATCGAGGGGAGGAAAGGACAGCCCGTACTCCGGTGACGGCGGATCGAGCGATAGCCAGAAGATCTGCCGACCGAACTCCAACGGATCCCAATTCACGGAGGCCCACATATTCAGGCCGATGATCTCGAAGGCGGCAAATCCGCAGATCAGGGATGTAACACCAAACCAACCCAGATAGATGGGGCCGATCTGAGCGTTGCCGATCGCGCCCGCTAGCCAGTTGAAGAACGCCCCTTTCGTGCGCTCGGACTCGCTGCTCTCCGTAGGGATGCCGGGCGAAGGAGCGGCCCGCACTTGCACGCGCGTGAAGATGTACTGGTATTCACTCATCTCTCAGTCCTCTCAGCTCCACCACGGCAGTTCGCGCCACCACTCCCACCAATCCGGCCACGGATCAGTCCACAGGGTGCCGCTGATGAAGATACACACGGCGCTCCAGAAGACAGCCAGCAGCGCCAGCATCATCCCCAGGCGGTGAATACCGAGAGTCCCGATCGAGTAGCCGATGGTGTCTCGGAAATAGGTATCTTCGTGTTCCGGCGTTTTCACTGTCTTCCCCTTACCCGGATTCGTCGCCGAGAGAATCAACCCTCCGTGTAGCGCTAGCGCGAAGTTGGTAGTGAAGAAGAAGGTGATCGCTATCATGTGGGCCGGGTTGTAGTGGAAATTCACATACTGATAGCCGATGTTCGACACCCAATCGAGGTGCCGGATGATTCCGTAAGGGAAGGCGTGCCCCCAGGCTCCTAGGGCGAGAGGCCTAAACACCTCCAAGGTGAGGAAAGCGAAGACCGCCATGCTGAATGCGAAGGGAACGTGTAGCCCCATGCCAAGTTTGCGAGATATCTCTACTTCGCGCAGCGCCCAGGAGCCAAAGGCGCCGATTGCGCATACGGTGATGATCTGCCACAAGCCCCCTTCCATCATGGGTGCTAGGGCCAGGCCGTAGCTGATGTCCGGCGGCGCGATATTGATCTTCCAGATGTTCCAGGTCGGACCCTGGCCTGCCCCGAAGATGATCAACAGGGTGCCTAACGCAGCGAAGAAGATCGTGGTGACCCCGAAGAAGCCGACGTAAAACGGCCCCACCCAGAAGTCGAACAGATCCCCACCGATGAGGGTTCCTCCCCTCACTCGGTACTTTTTCTCGAAGTTGAGCATTGCCATTGCTCTGTCCTCTGGTAGGGCGGTTCCAGAGCAAGCACAGCGCAGCGTGAGGGCGCTATCGAGTCAGCGCTGAGCCCATCGGACTCCACAGTGCCTGGTGGCTCCGGCCGCGGCATTATCAGCACGTGGCCCTCGGACAGCGGACGGCGTAAGGAGCGCTACTTCCCTGCGTGCGTCGAATCCCGAGACCAATGTCAGTCTATTCTTACAGGGGTTAATGTCAACCAGAATAGACAGTTCCCCGCGACAGCTTTTGCCGCCTTTTCGCGCTGTTCGAGGGGTTCGGGGATGCCCGGCTTAGGAACGACGAATCACGCGGCGAACAGCGCAGGCGCGGCGTAGTGACTGTCGCGGCCTAGCGGGGGCGGGCAGGGCTAGCCGACGGGACTAGAGCGACGGAATTCGGCCAGCTCGAGGCGACCGGATCCCTGTCGGTTGATTCGGCCTCTTCGAGCAAGCGCGCGAATGCAGCCAGGTTGGTAGGCCCGAAGGCACGCAGGTGGTAGAGCAGACCTGTCGTCTCATCGATGAGTAGAAGATCACCGTCCTCTCTGGCCGATATGGTGATGGGCAAGCCTGCCTCAACGCTGTGGGCGTAGCGATCTCTCTCCACAGCGCGGACCAGGGCGCGCATGAACGCCTCCTCCTCGCTCGGAACGCGTCGAATCGTACGATCGGTGTCTACATCGACCACCAGAAGCGTGCCATCAGCCTCATCGATGAAGACAACATGGCGTTCCTGAAGGGCGGGGGCCGCATCCTCCAGCATTCCTGCGTAAGTCGACTCGCTATCTTTGCTGCTCCAAATTGAAACGCCCAGAGCCAGTACGACCAACAACACAAGCCATTGAAACGGTTGTCTGCGAGACGGCGGATTCATGTTGCTCCTCCTCAGGCATAACGCGAAGGATTGCCAGCCCTCGCGAGCAAAAGGGTAGCCAAGCTGATCCCTAAGTGTCAATCTGCACTGACACCTAATGAAATAATTTACATAGCAGGAGGCAGCAGGTAAGTTCGGAGGAGTCGTCGCTGGAATTCTTGAAACTAAGATCGCGTCATCCAAAAATTAGACGCACGAGATCGTTAACAACAGATTCCATCGAAAACTTTCTCGCCATCGGGAGTCCTATGCCACGAGTGTTTGAATTCGGCGCTACTACCGAGCGCGTGACTCGCTTACAATCGAGCGCCTTTTGACTGAGGAAAATCCTGAATGAAGAACCTACTACTGTCAGTCCTGGGGACGTCCTTACTGGCAACCGCAGCCGTGCACGCGGCGGAGCATACGGTAGAAATGAAGAATGTCGGCGCCGATGGTCCGATGGTGTTCGTACCGGGCGTACTCCAGGTTGCAGTCGGCGACACAGTGAAGTTCGTCGCGACCGATATGGCCGCTCACAACTCCGAGTCCATCGACGATCTGAAACCTGAAGGATCTGTGAGCTGGAAGGGCGGAGCAAACAAAGAAGTCTCCGTCACGATCGATAAGGAAGGTGTCTACGTCTACAAGTGCCAGCCTCACTCCGTCGCCGGAATGGTAGGCGTGCTTGTGGCAGGCGAACCGACCAACATCGATGAGATCAAGGAGAAGTCTTCCGCACTATCCAGCACTTCGCCGCTGATCAAGGGCCGGCTGGACAACTACCTTGCTCAGGTCAGCAATTAGCCCCGCATCTGCGCTAGCTTCCCAAGCGTATCGAAGGCCCGCGTGATGCCGTTGCGTTACGCGGGCCTTTTCTCTAGCAAGATAGCGCCAGTCGCAGAAACAGCCCGCACCTAGCTGCTAGCTGGGCGCAGGCACGACTTCACGTGAAGCGGCCTTGGCACTTTGCCGGGCTTGCGGCGGTGAGCGAAGCTGCCGATGACCGCTCGGCGCTAGGGAGCGCTGTAAGGCCTGCCCGAGCAATCGCGCAACGGCCTCGCCGTCCTCCAGTGCACGTAGCAACGGCTGTGGGCTGGAGATGCGCCAAGGCCGAGCGTAAGGCCAAAGCATCAGATATCCCATCTCACCACCAGACTCCACCTCCAAGCAAATCTCACCTGAGGGGCCGCTTGCGTAACTACGGTAGGAGACGTTGCGAATCTGGCCGAACGGTACGTTCCAGTACTTTCGGACGAATACGCCATCCCGAATGATGACCCGCTTATCCGTGATACTGAAAATGGTTGAGCGGGCCATCAGCACGGCGTAGCCATAGAGCGTCCCGAGAAGCAACACCGCGCCTAGCAAAATAGCACTCACGCTTTGCAGCAAATCGCTAACCGCAAGGCCCTGGTTGAGCCCCGAAATCACCTTCCAAGCCATACACGCTAGGGCCACCAGCGCGATCGCCCGAACATGGAACAGCTCACGGGCCAAGCGATCCTTGATAGGCCGCCCCTGCCAAAGCAGTCGCTCCCCCTGGGGGAGCTCGAACGGAATTCCCTCTTGGTCTTCCCAGGCGCCATCACTCCACTCGTCGGCGCTCATAGCAGCGGATCCCGGCGAGAGGGCTTCGCGTACAGCTTTCCGCCACCGTAGTAGCCAACAATCTTGTCTTCCTCAAGGCGCGTAACGATCTCCGGATTCGCCGAAGTCGGCACGTCCGCAAACTGCTCACTGGTAATCGAGCTCACCAGAATCTGCTTCGCTTTCGGATCCACGCGAGAGAATGTCATGGGCAGCAACACCTTGCGATCGGAGCCGGACAACTCGACTTCGAGGTAGCGAATCAACACCTCTTCTGTGTCCACCCAAAGATCTGCCACCTCCCCGGCGCTCACATCGTCCGCTCCGAGGACGGCCATGCCCCGAGGATCCGGATCTCCTTTCGCAATCTCGAAAGTCTCTGCATTACGCATTGGCATGACTTTAGGACGGCCCTCATGCGTCATGTCCGGCACGTCATCGCGCTCCGCCCAGGACGCAGGACCAACACCGTCCACCATCGGATTGCCGGTAGGCTCAAAGGGTGTACCAGGCCACGCATGTAATGGAGAGAGCGCCAGTTCCCTTTGGTCACCAGTTTGGGCCGGTGTGGTAACGATCGTACCGTCCTCCAAGTGGTACTCCTTGGAAGCTGGCATTGGGGGGAATCCTACGGATTCACGATCGACTGCATTTGGTAACAGACCGTCTTCTTCCTGCGGAAAACCCTCGCGCTTGCTCTCCCTTTGCAGGTAAATCACCAGCGAAGCAAAGAAGGCCCAAAACAGATACAAGGCAACCTGCGCTACGTCGATGTAGCTTGTGATCTCACCCATAGTCACACCCTCGCCAATGCAATCGGACTACCTTTCAAGCTGCAGGTCACCGGCGCCGTTGGCCTAGGGGCAACGTCACCTCAACGTCCGGGGAGGCCCCTGCAAAACCTCCCGATAGGTTCTATCTCTCTGGTGCGCGGTTGCGAGACTGGTCGGCGGACGGCCTGGACGAGCCAATGCTCGTCCACCGACCAGTATCCACTCTTGCGCTAGCTCAAGCGTGACTCGCGCTCGTCGAGCAGCGTGATTGCCGCCGGCGACGTCAGGTCTGCTGCCGTCGGCCCATCCAGCCAGTTGAAGCGACTGGTACTGAGCACGATGAAGTGAATCAGCGCCGCCAAAACGAACAGGAAAGTTGCCATCGCGACCAACGTCCGGCGCGGATCGAAAAGAAGCCATATACGCCACATTTTCCGGCCCCCTAAGCGAGAAGATCGCGGTTGGTTTCGACGATCGCGTGGACCTCCGAAACATTGCTAGCAGCAGAATCCTGATACCCATCAACACCCGGGAACCAAGGACGCCACACCCAGACAAGGAAATGCGCGATCACCGCCACCGCGGTAAACGCCAAGAAGCTCGCCTGAAATAGGCGATGGAACTCTTGCGCTTCCTCGGCTGTAAGCCCAGTGAGCGTGTTCCTGTCACTCATATTTTAGACCTCCACTATGACCTTACGGTCCGACTTACCTCGCGCAAGGCGAGGCTACCCAGCACGATGTGAATCTCATTGAGCATTCACATCGCCCCCGATTCGACGACGATGTCGCCTCTCGAAGTCTTTAGCGCCCAACAGCAGCAGACGCCCTAACAGCTATGGAAACCAAGTAAAGCTCGCCGCCTAGACGAGCTCGCGAACGGCCTCCAAGTGCGTCGTATCTACCGCGTCAGCACCATCAGTGCGGGCGCGCGCCTCTGCCGCGTCGCGCAAGCGCTTAGCCGCTGAGATACGGGTCAATACGGGCTCGCTCGCGAGCGCTTCATCCAACGCTTTCTGCGCGTCGCTCGCCCAGGGGAGCTCGCGCTCCAGGCGCGATGGCGTGGCTTCCACATCGTCCAGGCTCTTACCTAGGGGAAGGATGTGGAACAGCGCGTCGAACAGCGCGTTGCATACCTCTTGCATCAGATAGGTCGCACCCGAGTAGCCCATGAACGGCGTGCCCGTGTGGCGGCGCACCGCCGTTCCCGGGTAGGAGGCCTGGATAAACTGAGCGCCGCCACCGGCCTCGGCGAGATACATTCGTTCATTGAAGCTGCCGAACAGAATGAGCGGCTTGTTCTGTGCAACGGCTTTGCGCACCTCTGCGTTGTCCGGCTTCACGCCAGCGCTGCGCGAGAAGGCAAAGTTACACGGCATGCCGAGGTCATTCTCTAAGAAGTTGCGAAGGCCACGGGCGTAGGTCTCATTCGCCACGACGCCAAAGTTGGCCGTCGCGAAGAAATCCTGGGTGACCGAGCGCCATAGGTCCCAGAGCGGCTTGATGGTGGTGTGCTTCTCGCGCTCGATGAAGGGTTCGGGGTCGAGATCCAACTCCTCGCCTAGTGCGCGCAGGAAAGCGGTCGTACTCTGCAGGCCGATTGGAGCTTGCAGGTACGGACGATCCAACGCCTCGCAAAGCAGCCGCCCGAACTCTCGGTACATGCAGATGTTGACATCACCATCGACCAGCTTGGGAATGTCCGCCAAATGCGTCGAGAGCGGGAAGACCATGTTGATCTCCGCACCTATACCTTCTACCAGGCGCCTGATCTCAGCGAGATCTGACCAGGTGTTGAAGTACCCGTATGACGGACCGATGATGTTCACCCGGGGCTTGGCATCCGGCTCGCGCTTGGAGCGCTTGGGCATCACGCCGCCACGGCGCAGCCCGTACTCCTTCCACAGCCAGTTCATCGCACGGTTGCCGCTTTGCCACTGATCCTCATCGATCGTGCGTGGCAAAAAGCGCTTGATGTTGGTGCCTTCCGGGGTGACCCCGCCGCCGATCATCTCGGCGATGGAGCCGGTGACGACCACGCTCGGCAGCTCGGGATCCAGGGTTTCGTTGGCGCGGCGCATCGCGTTCTCTGTGCCGTGCTGGCCGAGCTCCTCCTCAGCCAAGCCAGTGACCACCACGGGAAGCTCGTGGGGCGGCAAGGCATCTGTGTAATGGAGCACGGAGGTGACTGGCAGGTTCTCGCAACCCACAGGCCCATCGATCACCACCTGTAGGCCTTTCACCGCAGTGAAGACGTAGACTGCGCCCCAGTAGCCGCCCGCGCGGTCGTGATCAAGTACGAGCATGACTACAGCGCCTCGCCTGCGATGTTGGTACGTGCGGCCGCAGCCTTCTTTGGCTTCTTGCGGAAGTTGGGGCGATCTTGCGGAACGTCCTCCCAGATGCCGCTGGCGTAGCCTGTGCCTACGCCTTCGAAGAAGGACTTCATCTGCGCGAAGCGTTCTTTGCGCTTGATAGCTGCGTTCACCACTTGCGCTAGCGAGCCCGCACCAGCAGGCCCCATGAGAGGACGCGCCGAGATGAGGTTCGTAAAGTACAAGGACGGAATCGCCCGTTCCTTGGCCTTCTGCACCACAGGCGTAGTACCAACGGCGAGGTCCGGTTCGAACTCCTCCATCGCCGCCACGTCCTGTTCGAGGGACGCCCGGAAGTTCACCAGCACTCCGCGCGACTCGAGCCACTCACGATCGGGGTCAGACCAGGGCGTACGGGGACAGGCGCTACCAACGTAACGCACGTCAGCGCCGCTCTCTACGAGCAGGCGTGCCACCAGCAGCTCAGACCCCTCGTACCCAGACAGGGTGATACGGCCCTCGATACGGGCGTCTGCCAGGGCGCCACGTATCGCCGGCACGACCGCGTTGATCGCCTGATCGCGTCGCTCGGCGGGGACTTCGCACGCCTGGGCGATGGCCCTGAGCCAGTCGACGGTGCCATCCACCCCCACGGGAGCGGAGCCCACAATCGGTCGGCCCGCGGCTTCGAATTCGCGCACGGAAGCGGTGTAGAAGGGATGCAGCGCGGCGACAGCCGCGCCCCCTAAGGCCTCGTACAGCTCACGCCATTCGCGGGTCGGCACCACCGGACCGGCAGCGAGCCCCATGGGCGCCAGCATCGCGCCGATGCCGATGGGGTCCGCCGGGAACAGCTCGCCCAGCAGCGTCACCGTGGGGCGCTGGCTCGCGCCACCGCGCGGGGCGGCCACCGGCCCGGCGCTCACCTCGTTGCGGGCGTACTTGAGCATCGCGCCCGCCAACACATCCTTCGCTTCGGCGTGCGTGGGAATGCCGAAGCCCGGCACGTCAATGCCGATGATACGCACGCCGTTGATCTGGTCTGGCAGCAGCTGGAGAGGCACGCCCGACGCCGTCGGTACGCACAGGTTCGTCACGACGATCGCGTCATAGTCCTTCGGGTCCGCGATCTCGTGGACCGCATCGCGAATGTCCTCGAAGAGCCGCCCAGTCACCAACGTCTCGCTGTTAAACGGCACGTAGCCCACGGTGCGCTTGGCACCGTAGAAGTGGGACGTGAAGGAGAGTCCGTACACGCAGCATGCGGAGCCCGACATGATGGTCGCCGTCCGGCGCATACGCAGCCCAACGCGCAGCGACCCAAAGGCCGGGCACATGCTCTGTGGCTGATCGTGGGGACCCTTCGGATAGTCCTTCGCGTAGCGCTCGAGGAGATCGCTCTTGCCGGCCATCTCGGCCGCTTTCTGCATCTGCTTGGCGCCGCCGTGGCAGCCACCTCCGGTGGCGAGTTCGGCGATCTCAGCGCCGGGTGCCGTCGCGCACGCTTTGCCCTGAGCAGCATCCGCACCTGGCGTAGGCGCCGGGGCCTCGGTCACTTCCACCTCGGCGGTGCGATCGTAGACGACCTCGCCCTCGCGCCGGCTGTCGTTGCCATCAGACATCGTCGTACACGACCTCTAGGGACGGTTTCTCGACGACGTTCTGGCCGCACATGTCCTTCGCCGTCGCCGGCTCCAGAACGACGTCTCGCCCCGTTGTCTCGCTGTCAAACAGGTCTAGCAACTGCTCTTGACTGAGCGGCGTCGGGTGCCGCGGTGGCGCCTCCGCCACGTTGGTCGCCAGGCCCTCGAAGAGCGGTCCCCACTCACTGCCAGGCACGCCGATGATTTGGTAATTGGCGCTCTTGCGACGAATATCTTCGTTCGCTGGTATTGCCGACAGCACGGGAATGTCCACGGCGCTTGCGAAGGCCTGCGCCTCGCCCGTCCCATCATCCTTGTTGATGACCATGCCCGCCACGCCCACGTTACCGCCGAGCTTGCGGAAGTACTCGACGGCGGAACACACGTTGTTGGCCACGTACAGGGACTGCAGATCGTTGGAGCCCACCACGATGACCTTCTGGCACATGTCGCGAGCGATCGGCAGGCCGAAGCCGCCGCAAACCACGTCGCCCAAGAAGTCGAGCAGCACGTAGTCGAAGTCCCACTCGTGGAAGCCGAGCTTCTCGAGCGTCTCGAAGCCGTGGATGATGCCGCGACCGCCGCAGCCGCGACCGACTTCCGGCCCGCCGAGCTCCATCGCGTAGACACCGTCGCGTTTGAAACACACATCGCCGATGCTGACCTGTTCGCCAGCCAGCTTCATCCGCGAGGACGTCTCGATGATCGCGGGGCAGGCACGGCCGCCGAACAGCAAGGACGTGGTATCGCTCTTCGGATCGCAGCCGATGAGCAGCACCTTCTTGCCTTGCTGGGCCATCATGTAAGAGAGATTGGCGAGGGTGAAGGACTTGCCGATTCCCCCCTTGCCGTAGATCGCGATGATCTGGGTTTCCTTGGTGACTTCGCCGGTGGCCACGGGCTCGGGGCCTTGGGCAGCTTCCTCACGCAACTTGGCGGTCATCTCCGCCCGAACATCATCCGCCATGGGGCTCGGCCCTCCAGTCCAATATCATCTTCAGGCAATTGGGATCGCCGAAGGCTGTGTGATAGGCGCGATGGGCCTGGTCTGCCGGTAGGCGATGGGTGATCAACCCATCCAGCGACAGGGCATCGCGAGTAATCAGATCCAACACCGCACTCAAGTCGTCGGGTTGCCACTGGGCGGCGACACTGATGCATGCCTCGCGCATGAACGCGGGTGGGAACACGAAGCTGAGCGGCTCGCTGTAAAAGCCCGCCAGCACCACTTCGCCGCCTGGCGCCAGACGCGAGATCAACGTATCCAGTAGGTCCGACTTGCCGCTGGCATCACAGATCCGGCGATAGTCACGCCGAGAGTCGCTATCGGCGCAGCACACGGCATAGTCGTAGGGAGCGCTCGCCTTGCGATTCGCGTTGGATTCCCAAACCATGGGTGCGTCATACCCAAGGGCGATGGCAACGCGGGTGATTAAGCGCCCGAGCACACCGTGGCCGACGACCAGATCGACAGGGCAGACTTGCCCGTCGCGATCTCTCAGGGCGTGGTAGGCGGTGGCAGCGAGGGCGAGCAACACACCTTGCTCGCCCATCGAGGGCGGCAGCGTGACCACTCGCGCGCCGGAGACGACAAGCGAAGAGGCTGCCCCGCCGAATAAGCCGTTGACGCCCTGGAAGCACCTAGCCCCCGGCACGAACACGACCTCACCGGCGCGACGGCCCGAGTCGGGGCCGGCAGCACGGATCACGCCAACAGACTCGTAGCCAGGCACAAGCGGGTATCCCATGCCTGGAAAGGGTGGCATCTCGCCGGTCCACAGCAAGCGCTCGGTGCCGCTACTGATGCCGCTGAAGCTGATGTCGACGACCACGTCTGCATCGCTCGGCGGAGCGAGCGCCACCTCGCGTAAGCGTAGGTGCTGCGGCTCTTCGAGTACGACAGCGGTTGCATCCATTGATGAAGAGCCCCCCGGCCAAATCCCTATGAGCTCGGCAAAATCACCAGGAAACCGCGGCTTTGCAGAGCAACTGTCAGTCTATGCTTACATCAAATGTTGTCAAGTTTGCCTGACGGACCAAGCGTCACGCCTTTGCCACCAACACGCGGGTGAGCAGCGGGATCGCCGTCGCCGCCGGACGCACCTGGCGGAAACCAGCGATGTGCAGCATCTCGGTCAGTTCGCGCGCGGAGCGAGGGCGCCCCTGCCCCATGGCAAGTAGGTAGAAGCCAAAGTAGGCGCCCCCCATGGGCTCAGCGCCCGCGGTTTGCGCCATCGGCTCGGCTAACACCAAGGTGCCCCCCGGGGCGAGGGAAGCGTGGACCGCAGCGAGCAGCTGACGCACCACAGCATCATCGTGATCGTGAACGATGCGAACCAGGGTGATGAGGTCCGCGCCAGTGGGTAAGGAATCGGTGATGAAGCTGCCGGGCACTACGCGGATCCGCTCGGCCATGCCAGCCTGGCGATTGGCTGCGGCCGCCTCCTGGGCCACCGCCGGCAGGTCGAACAAGCTCAACGCCAGATGCGGATGCCGCTTTCCCACCGCTCGCAGGAAGGCACCGGTGCCACCACCGATATCGAGCACATGACGATGTTGGCCGAAGCGATAGGCATCCAGCACCTCGTCGGCGATCAGCTGCTGCGACGCCTCCATCAACGCTGAGTAGCCGGCTGCCGGCGCTGCCGCCGGGTCAGAAGCTGCCGCCCCATAGTCCCAGTAGCGGCGCAACGCAGTGGATTCCTGTTGACCGCGAAGCAGGGACACCGGGTCGGAGAGATCGTCGTACAACACCGCGTGATGGTGGATCATAGCGACCACGCCCGGGTTGGCGAGCAGCGATGCGCCGAGCTCTCCGAGCACCACGCGTTCCTCGCGCTTGTCGAGGAAACTCACCAGGCGCAGAGACGCCGCGGCCACCATCAGCCGTTGGGTAGCATCCAGCGACAAACCCAGCTGGGGCGCCAGGCTGCTCACCGTGCGTGGCCCCTGGCTCAACAAACGAGGTAACTCGAGTTCGACGAAGGACCGCAGCACCTGCGTGTAGACAAATCCCGCGCACAGGTCGAACAAGGAACGCGCTTGCCGGCGGGCCACCGGCCGCGCGAAGGGCAGACGGGTGGCCAAACGATGGAATCGAGGATTGGCGAGCAGCTCGGCGCGCTTGCGCAACCACCAACTGCGCGCGCCAGCGAAAGGCCCCCCGCTGGGCGGCGCTGGCGGCTCTGCCGCAGGCAGCGGCTGCTGATCCGAAGAGAGCACGATAGCGGCGCGAGCTCAGGCCGCCTTGCGACCTAGCTTGGACAACAAGCGCTGCGACTCCATCACGATCAGGGTTCGCAGGGTGGCGGCACCTGGGCAAGGCGGTACCGCCTTCGCCGCTCCCTGGACCAAGGCCTCAAGGTGGGCGATCGCCCCCTGCAAGCCCATCTCCTGCACGGCGCTCGGGCGGCCGTTGATCTCGTCTTGATTGGTGGGCTTGCCGAGCTCTTCCTGACGGCCGATGACATCGCGAATGTCGTCCACGACCTGGTAGGACTCGCCGAGCTTCTCACCGAGCTCCCGCCACGGCTCGGATTCCATGCCGGCGGCAGCTGCGCCCGCCACCGTCGCCGCGGCGAACAGCGCCCCTGTCTTGGCGCGCTGATAGTCGGCGAGCGAGACTTGCGGCTCGCACTCCCAGGCCTGCCCCGCCACGATTCCACCCGGCGCACCCACTAGACGTGCCACCTCGGAGACCACCGGCGCCAGATGCGCGGGCTGCTCAACGAAGCCGCTTGCCAGCGTATCGAACGACAGTACGATCAGCGCATCACCCGTGAGCACTGCCAGACTCTCGCTGAAAGCGCGGTGTAGCGACGCCTTGCCGCGGCGAGTGTCCGCATTGTCGAAGCACGGCAGATCATCGTGTACGAGCGACGCGCAATGCAGCAGCTCCACCGCTGCGGCAGCCGCGTTGGCGGCAGGCGGGCAGCCGTCGCCGCACGCCGAGGCCACTGCCAAGCAGAGGCGAGGTCGTAGGCGTGAGCCGCCGGGGAAGACCGCGTATCGCAGCGCCTCTGCAAGGCGTGGCGGGCAGCCCGATGCATCGGCGCTGACGATGGCAGCCGTTAGTGACTGCTCGATCCGTGACATGGCGTGCATAGGGGCCTCCTGGCGGCCGTTCGCTTGGACGCGAGTGTAATCTTTAAATGTCACCACCCAATGTCACGTAAGATAGACACATGGCTAAACTCACGTCAACGGCACCGCTACCTCTTACGCGCGTCGGCAACGTCCCGGCAGACCGCTCGCGCCCGGCGGACGCCTTCGCCTGGCATGACGCGAGAGCCCACACCAAGGCCGAATGGCACTGTTTTGATGCGCCGCTGCAAAGCGACGGCTATCGCTGGTGGTACGTCGATGCCTTGAGCGAGGACGGCCGCTCGGGGCTTACCCTGATCGCGATGCTCGGCAGCGTCTTCTCCCCCTACTACGCCGCGGCTCGCCGTCGGGGCCCCACGAATCCACTCAACCACGCCGCCCTGAACGTCGCGTTGTACGGCCCGCCCGCGCCACGCTGGGCCCTCACCGAACGCGCCAGCCAAGCGATCGAGCGATCCTCTTCTCGACTACGCTTCGCGAAGAGCGACCTCGACTGGGATGGCGATCGCCTGCGCGTTCGCATCGACGAGCGCACCGCACCGCTCGGTCGAACGGTGCGCGGTGAAGTCCTCGTTACGCCGCGCACGGTCACCGATACGCTGATTGAACTCAGTGCCGCAGGCAACCACTGCTGGTGGCCAATCGCCCCGTACTGCGATGTCGTCGTGCGCATCAACGAACCGCGCGTGCGATGGGTCGGCACCGGTTATCTCGATTCGAACTTCGGCGACGCACCGCTCGAAAGGCACTTCCGTCGCTGGGACTGGTGCCGCGCGGTCACCGGCGATAACGAAGCAGTCGTGCAGTACAACGTGGATCGGCGTGACGGAAGCCAGCCGGTGCTCGCTGCAAAGGTGCTTGGGAGCGGCGAAATGCGCCCGCTTCCCGTGCTACCCATTGCCGAGGCGAACCGAGGTGTATGGGGTGTTCAGCGCTCGACGCGCGCAGATACGGGAACCCGGCCGCAACTGCGCGAGACACTTGAGGACACTCCCTTCTACACACGCTCCGTATTGGACACCGCCCTGTACGGGCAGCGCGTCGATGCCGTCCACGAAAGCCTGGATTTGGATCGCTTTAGCGCGCGCTGGGTGCAGACCCTGATCCCGTTCCGAAATCCACGACGCAGGTAGCTCGCCAAGCCCGCTCCACGAGCACTTTGGCTAAGCAGATCTCCTAGGTAGGCGGTTGCACTGAGAACGCGGGATCGCTCGCCGGTGTTGGCGGGAGACCGCGCTCGCGCCGCTCAAGTCGAGCAAACAGCTCGATCATCCAGGCGAACCCCCGAGTATCGGCATCGATATCCGCCAATAGCTGCCCATAGGTCGTACGCGGCGCCACGTCCTCTTGACTGGGGTGTACCGCGGCGACGAGGAAGTGCGTCTCGTTGAGTGCGGGGGCATTCAGGCGCGTCGGCGCGGGGTGTACGGTCGCCGCCAAGGCCCGCTCGACCAACGCGAGCTTGCGCTGCCAAGAAACCACTGCACGATGACCCACGGAGTCGAGGCCGTCGCGCTCGAGCTGACGGCCGATTTCCGCGTAGATCAGCCGTGCCGCATGAATCCCCGGCTGGCAAAACAGCGGCAACTTCCCAACTCCGGTGCAAGCCCGCCGGTAGAGGCGCTCGGCCGAGCGCAGCAAGCGCGATACCACCTCCCCCAGCGCCGGCGAGTACACCGGATCGGCAAGGAACTGCTCGGGGTCTACGCCGGCCTCCACCATCCATCGCCGCGGCAGGTAGAGGCGCCCGTTGCGGGCATCTTCACCCACATCGCGGCAGATGTTGGTCAGTTGCATGGCGGCGCCAAGGTCGCATGCGCGCGCCAGGACGGCCGCCTCGCGACGCCCCATTACGAGCGTCATCATCGCCCCCACGGCGCCTGCAACTCTCGCCGCATAGCCCATTAGATCCGACAGGTCATCGTATTCGCGCCCCTGCACATCCCAAGCGAACCCTTCGAGTAAGGCGGCCGGCAACGCCATTGGAATCTGCTTGGAACGCGCCACGTCAGCGAAGGCACGATCCGCGGCGTGATCTGCTGGATCACCGGCGTAGATGCGTTGCAACCGCTGCGTAATCTCCACCAGGCCAGCTGCCGAATCACCGATGTCCACCGCATCGTCAGCGACGCGACAGAAGGCGTACAGGGAACACGCGGGCTTGGCAATGGACGAGGGGAGCAGGAAGCTAGCCGCGTAAAACGACCGCGACCCACCCCGCAATAGCTCGCGGCAGGCGCGCAGATCCTCCGTGCTCGCAATGGCGCTGTCCCTATCCGGCGGCAGAATCGTCAGATCTGAGATGGTCACGGCTTACTCCCACTACCTACCGCTAACGGCACACCGGCTGCGCGGCGCGCGCGACGGTCAACTTCGGACTCCGTAAACCACTTCCAGAGCACGGCGCTGCGCAGCGGCAGCATCAGCATCCAGTGCTCGACGATCGCGAGCAGCAACATGGCAAAGACGAGCGCCGACGCGCTACGCGTAAACACATCCTCCGCGCCGACCGCGCGCACGAGAATCATCCCGGCGATGACGGAGGAGATGGTCACCGACCAGGGGAACAACCAGTTGAAGCGCCGGCGCTGCAGATAGCTCACGAGAAAATGGAGGTGCTCCGGAAACCACTCTTCATTGAAGTTGCGCACGCCGAGGAACATGTTCAACTTGGCGCTCCAACGCATCACCCACAGGACTAGGTACACCCAGAGCGCAACCCGATTCGGTTGCCCCCACGTCAGAAGCACGAGAGACAGGCCGCACGCGATGACCGCGAGCTCGTGGTAGAGGGTGGTTCCGATGGCTAGACGAAAGCGCTTGAGCGGTGCCGCACCCGGGGGGCAGGCTGTCTTCCTGGGCCCGGTGAGGAACCCCATGAGGTAGCTGAGCTCATGCCATGCCCAAACGCTCACGCCGAACACGATCGCCAAGTACGCATCACCGGGGCTGCGCGCGTAATGACTCACCCACTGTGCCCCATACAGCGCTGCCACCAGCAGCACGCCCATGGCGCCCATGCTCCACACATAGGTCCGTCTCGGCGCACGCACGAGCAATAGCAGCACGCCGGTACTGGTCCACCAAAGCAGCAGCGCAAAGAGCGGTGGAAGTAGCAGCTCAGCCATCCCTGCTGTCCCGAACCCTAGTGATCAACTTGGCCTTCCCTAGCTGGGAAACTCAGCCAGGCCAAACTTCGCGCCACTGTCTGCCTCAGCGCCGGAGGTCTCTTTTGAGCGCGTACCACGCACGAGTGGCCCGACAGCCGCCATGGTCAGGAACAGCAACGCAATTTCGACGTGGTAGACAACGCTATAGCCGGTCGCCTCCATCGCGAGCGAAGGCCCGAGAGCACCATTCACCGCCAGACCGCCGATCACATCGCGTAACCCGCCACCGAACGCCACGCCCAGCCCGGCCGCCGTCGCCTGCACTGCGCCCCACGCACCGAGCGCAAGACCGCTTGCGCCGTCGCGCGCAAGGCCCATCGCAGCCACCAGGGTGCCTACACCGAAAAGCCCACCGCCAAAGCCGATCATCGCAGTGCCCGCGCGAAACAGAATCGGCAGCTGAAACGGTTCTGCGAAGATCACTGCGGAGAAGCCAACCACGCCCACCAAGGTGCCGGTGGCGGCCAGGCGACAGGGGTCTGCTCCGCGGCCCATCTCACGCGCCGCCCACCCGAGCGCGGCCAAGGTGCCGCAGGCGAGGATCGCCGTTAGGCTCGTTGTCTGCGCGACGCTCAGCCCGAGAATCTGAGCGCCGTAGGGTTCGAGCAGGATGTCCTGCATGCTGAAACCGACGGTCCCAAGACCGACCACGAGCAACAGTTGTGCCGAGCGCTTGTTGGCTACGAAGCTGCGCCAAGCCTTCATGAACCCAGGCCGCGGCGCACAACGCTCTCGCGCCCGCGCGGGGTCGCGGGCCTCCTGCTTCCACAGCGCCAGCGTGTTGAGCACGAGCGAGAGCACGGCGGCGCCTTGAATCACCCGAATGAGCTTGACTTGGTTGAAGTCCGTGAGGAGTGCCCCGAAGGCCAAGGAACTTCCCACCATGCCCACCAAGAGCATCACGTAGAGCAGTGCCACCACGCGCGGGCGCGACTCCTCAGGGGCGAGATCATTGGCGAGGGCGAGTCCGGCTGTTTGCGCCGTGTGCAACCCTGCCCCGACCAGCAGGAACGCCAAGGCCGCACCGACCTGCCCTACCACCGCCGGTCCCGTGCTATCGCCAGAGAGCAGGATCAGTGCGAAGGGCATGATGGCGAGGCCGCCGAACTGAAGCAGGGTGCCCATCCAGATGTAGGGCACGCGGCGCCAACCAAGCACGGACCGGTGGTGATCGGAGCGGAAACCGATCAAGGCGCGCAGCGGCGCGAACACTAGGGGGATCGAGATCATCAAGGACACGAGCCAGGTGGGCACGCCCAGCTCGACGATCATGACACGGTTGAGCGTGCCATTGAGCAGGACGAAAGCGAGGCCTGCCGTAACCTGGAACAGTGACAGGCGCAGTAAGCGCCCGAGGGGCAGTTCGTCCGACGCGGCGTCAGCGAACGGCAGTAAGCCTGGTCCGATCTGGAACCCGCGACCGAATCTCGCTTCGTGCTGCCTCATGACCGACGTAACTCCATCGCCTGAGATGTATAGAATCCACTGCTAATGCGCCGCGTATCGGCCACTTGCCAGTCGCCGAGCACTTGGCTACGCCCGATCAGTCGGCGCAAGTGGGTCTCGCTCACGGGCTCGATCGCGGGGGCGCGGTCGCCGCGGGGAAACAGCCGACCAACCGTGTGCATGAGCGTCAGAGCGAGGGTCTTCGGTGCGAAGGTGATCACCATGGATCGTCGGGTGCGCGGCGCGAGCTGTTCGAGGGCGCTCACGATGTCGGGCGCCCGGTAGTGAATGAGCGAGTCCATGCACACGACGTGATCGAACTCGCCCAGCCCGGCGTCGAGCATGTCGCCGGTGCGGAACTCGATACGACCGGGCAAATCGCTAGGTCGGCGATCGTCGGCCAGCTGGACCAGGGTTGGGGACAGGTCGATGGCGGTGACGTCGCCGCCTCGCGCAGCGGCAGCCACTGACAGGGCGCCGGTACCGCAGCCTGCATCCAAGATACGGGCGCCACCGAGCTGCAGAGGCAACCACGCCATGAGCTGCTCACGCATGGCATCACGGCCGGCGCGCACGGTGGCTCGGATGCCGGACACGGGCGCATCTGAGGTGAGCTTGGCCCAGGCGTCAGCGGCCGTACGGTCGAAGTACTCTTCGAGTTCCCCGCGTCTTTCCTGGTAAGTGGTTAAGCCAGCCATCTGTATGTCCTCTCGTAGCCCTGCGCCCACGGTGGCGCTGCCGCCGCTAATCGAAGCCTAGGAAATCGAACAAGTCGCGATCCTTCATCGGCACCGCCGACACTGGGTCTAACCCATCCCAGAGGTTCTGCGCCAAACGAAGGTATTCGGTCTGTACCGCTTCCAGCTCCGCCGTTGGCTCAAGCTCGAAGAGGGTCGACTTCTTCAGGCGACTGCGGCGAATCACGTCGAGATCAGGAAAGTGGGCGACGCGCTCCAAACCGACTGCCTCGTTGAAGCGGTCGATCTCGTCCGTAGCGGCACTGCGGTTGGCGATTACCCCGCCCACGCGCACCTTGTAGTTCTTTGACTTCGCCTGGATGGCGGCGACGATACGATTCATTGCGAAGATGGAGTCGAAGTCGTTGGCAGTGACGATCAGGGCGCGATCCGCATGCTGCAGCGGCGCCGCGAAGCCACCGCACACCACATCTCCGAGCACATCGAAGATCACCACGTCCGTGTCTTCAAGCAGGTGGTGCTCTTTCAGCAACTTGACCGTCTGACCCACCACGTAGCCACCGCAACCCGTACCGGCAGGCGGCCCGCCGGCCTCCACGCACATCACCCCGTTGTAGCCCTCGTAGACGAAGTCATCGAGTTCGAGCTCTTCCGGGTGGAAGTCGACGGACTCAAGAACGTCGATTACGGTCGGCACTAGACTCTTGGTGAGCGTAAAGGTGGAATCGTGCTTTGGATCACACCCAATCTGCACCACGCGCTTGCCAAGCTTCGAGAACGCCACTGATAGGTTCGACGAGGTGGTGCTCTTGCCGATGCCACCTTTGCCGTACACGGCAAAGACCTTGGCTGCACCGATGCGCATGCTCGGGTCCTGCTGGACCTGAACGCTGCCCTCACCGTCTGGCGGTCGTCGCGTTTCGACTTTGACCGGAATACTCTCAAGACTCATGCGGCTGCTACCCCTTCGGACGTGACACCCTCGAGGCGATCCTCGAGTTCCTCGCCGGCGCGCCGCAGCGCCTCCAGCGTCTGTTCATCGGGCGACCAGTAGTCGCGTTCGTGCGCCTCTAACAGGCGATTCGCCACCTTCAAGGAGGCGGCGGGATTGAGCTCGGCGAGGCGCTTGCGCATCTCGTCATCGAGCACAAAAGTCTCCGAGAGGCGGTCGTAGACCCACGGGGCGACCTGCCCCGTCGTCGCAGACCACCCCAGTGTGTTGGTGATTGAGGCTTCGATCTGGCGTACGCCCTCGTAGCCGTGCTTCAGCATGCCCTCGTACCACTTCGGATTGAGCATGCGCGTACGCGCCTCGAGCGCCACCTGCTCGTTCAAGGTGCGCACGACAGACTTGCCGCAGGTCTGATCACCGATGTAAACGGGCACTTCGTCGCCACGCTCGCGAAGCACGGCGCGACCGATGCCTCCAAGCGTGTCGAAGTAGTGATCCACGGTGGTCACGCCCAGCTCGACGGACTCTAGGTTCTGATACGCGAGCTCCACCTTGCTGAGCACGCCCGCAAGCAGCCTAGACTGCTTCATCGGCTTGCCGGTGACGCCGTAGGCGAAGCACTTGCGCTGCGCGTAGGCATCGGCCAGTTCGTCCTCCTCATCCCAACAGCTCGAGTCGATCATCTGGTTGACGTTGGAGCCATAGGCGCCGTCCGCATTGGAGAAGACGCGCAGGGCCGCGGTCTCCAGGTCACCGCCGTGCTCGCGCTGCCAAGCCAAGGCGTTGGCACGCACGAAATTGACGTCCAGCGGTTCATCCTCTGCGCTAGCAGCGAGGTAAGCCGCTTCAGCTAACATACTCGTTTGCAGTGGCAGCAGATCCCGGAAGATGCCGGAGAGCGTCATCACCACGTCGATTCGCGGTCGACCCAGCTCTTCCAGGGGGATCAGAGCAGCCCCGCATAGGCGTCCGTAGCTGTCGAAGCGTGGTGTGGCGCCCATCAAGGCCAAGGCCTGGGCGAGTGGCCCACCTTCGTTCTTAATGTTGTCCGTACCCCACAAAACGATCGCGATCGACGTGGGTAACGCGCCCGTCTCCTGCTGATGGCGGGCCAGCAGCTGTTCAGCCTGACCGGCGCCATCGCGCACGGCGAAGGCGCTCGGGATACGGAAGGGATCGAAGCCGTGTAAGTTGCGCCCGGTGGGCAGTATGTCTGGCGTGCGGATGAGATCGCCGCCCGGGGCGGGCGCCACAAAACCGCCGTCAAGGGCGTGCACGATCGCGTCGAGCTCTGGGTCACCGCTCAGCTGACCGTTGATCTTGGCCAGGTGATCGTAGGCCGCGACGCGCTGCGCACGAGCGGGCTCCGCAAGACCTTGCGCGTCCTCATCGAAGGCCATCGCGTCCTCGGCATCCGCCCCCGTCGCCAAGGCTTCGAGCGCCTCTACGGGCGGCGTGAAGCCGTGGGAGGCGTCCGCCACTGCGCCGAGCCAGTCCACTCGCTCGCCTACGCTCGGCTCTGCCCCGACAACGTGCATACCGTGAGGAATGAGCGTGTACTCGAGCTCGAGCATGCGACCGGCCAACGCGTCGATCTGCTCCGCAGGCGTCTGCCAGAGAGGTGCTTCCTCAGCGAGGTCAAGCGCAGCCGCTTGGGTTTGGATGAGCGTGGGAAGGTCGTCTCGCCCGGCGCGTTCATCCGGCGCCAACGACCGCCATGTGTCCACCGACTCACGCAGATCGAGCAAGCCCTGATAAAGACCGGCGTGCTGCACCGGCGGCGTCATGTAGCTGACCAAGGTGGCAGCGGCGCGACGCTTGGCGATGGTGCCTTCCGATGGGTTGTTGGCTGCGTATAGATAGAAGTTCGGCAGCTCGCCGAGCAAGCGCTCTGGCCAGCACTGGTCTGACATGCCGGTCTGCTTGCCCGGCATGAACTCCAGCGCCCCATGAGTACCGAAGTGCAGGCACGCATGAGCGGCGAAGTCCTCACGCAGATAGCGGTAGAAGGCAGCGAAGGCGTGCGTTGGCGCGAAGCCCCCCTCGAACAGCAACCGCATGGGATCGCCTTCGTAACCGAAGGCCGGCTGGACGCCCACGATCACGTTGCCAAAGCGGGCACCCAACACGAACAGTGAGCGACCGTCGGTCTGGTGCTTGCCAGGTGCCGATCCCCACTGCCCTTCGATCTCATCGAGCCAGGGTTCGCGGCGCACGTGATCGTCCACACTGACGTGATCGAGCACGTTGGCATCCGTACCAAAGCGGCCACGGTTACCTTCGATCACCGCATCGCGTAAGGCGTCCACACTGGCCGGCACCTCCACCTCGTACCCTGCTCGTTGCAATCGGACAAGGGTGGCGTGGAGCGACTCGAACACGGAGAGGTAGGCGGCAGTGCCTACGCTGCCGCCGTTGGGCGGGAAGTTGAACAGAACGATCGCCACCCGCCGCTGCGCCCGCTCCGTACGGCGAAGCATCACCATGCTAGCCACACGGTCGGCCAAGCGCGCAGCCCGCTCCGGGTGGACCGACATCGCCCGATCTCGCCCGCCCTCAAGATCGCGGCGCCCACCGAACAGCATAGGTGCAGTGGCGCCATCAAGCTCCGGAATGGCCACCATCATCGTGGCCTCGACGGGCTGCAGACCGCGCGACGACGACTCCCATTGCTCGAGGGTTTGAAACTCTACGGGGTGACACGCGATGTACGGCACGTCGAGACGGCCGAGGATCTGAGCCGCTGCGTCCGCATCGTTGTAGGCTGGCCCGCCGACCAACGAAAAGCCCGTAAGGGACACGACGGTATCCACCGTGGCGTTGCCCTGTCGGTCAAAAAAGAACTGCTCCATCGCGGGGCGCGCGTCTAAACCGCTCGCGAAGGCGGGCACGACGCGCAAGCCTTTCGCTTCCAAGGCCTCGATCACGCCGTCGTAGTGATCTGCGTTACCGGCCAGCACGTACGATCGCAACACCAGTAATCCGACCGTGCCCGTCGCCTCGTCGGGAGACGGCAGGGCGGCTCGATCACCGCCCATGCGCCCGCTCATCCGCGGGTGATAGACGCCCACATCAGGGTAGTGCATCGGCGCTTCGGACTTGACCTTGCCGCGCAGCTTGCGATGGGCACCATCGGCGTAACGCCCCACGAGAAAACGCACCATCTCGACGACGTTGTCGTTGGACCCTGCCAACCAGTACTGCAGCGTGAGGAAATAGGCGCGAACGTCTTGGGCCGTGCCCGGGATGAAGCGCAGAATCGCAGGCAAGCGGCGCAACATGCTCATCTGCGATGCACCTGCAGACGACTGGTTAGCCGTTTTCTTCGGCTTGAGCTTCTTCAGCAACGCCATAGGGCCCTTGGGCGAGCCGTCCATGGTGAACCGGCCCATCCGGGTGAGCTTGGTTACCTCCCCTGCCGCCATCGCACAAACCAGGGCCGCACAATCATCGCGGCGAGCTTTCAGCTGCGGCAGTACCGCCTGGATGTGCTCTTCCAGGAACAGCATGTTGACGACCAGAATATCGGCGCTGGCGATGTCCTCGTGGCAGCTTGCGAGGGCCTCAGGATCATCGCCCCACTCCGCCGCGCAGTGCATCCGCACGCTGACGTTTAGCCCCTCCTGCGCAAAGCACTCACGCGCGTGCTCAACCGCCCCCCCCAAATGACTATCTAGGGTCACGATCACAAAGCGCAGTGGCTCCTGCCCCTTGGCAGCTGCCTTTGATTTAGCGGCCGAAGTGCGCTTTGGCATCGTAGAGCGTCTCAACAGTGATCGTGGCTACGCCGTGCTCGCGCGCGAAACGCTCCGTATTGCGCCTCGCCTTGCCGCGCACGAAGAAGGGGATCTTCTTCAGTTCACGCTCCGCGTCGTGCGCCCAACCCAGGGCGCTTTCCGGTGCTTCTTCCAGCCCGGCCTCGCCTTCGCCAGCCTGGGCAAGGCCTAGCGCAGACCGCTCGGCCACTGCATCCGGTCGATGCCCGCTCCCGAGGTGCGAGGCGACCGCGCCGTCGTGGAATTCGAAGTCTTCTCGGAACATAGTCAGCAGGTGCTCCTCCAGCCCCATCACTAAGGGATGCACCCAGCTGTCGAAGATGACGTTGGCCCCCTCCCATCCCATCTGTGGTGAGTACCTGGCGGGAAAGTCCTGCACGTGAACCGGAGCGGATATGACGGCGCACCCGATCCCTAACCGCTTGGCCATATGCCGCTCCATCTGCGTACCGAGCATCAGTTCCGGTTGCAGCTCGCTAACGTGCCGCTCAACCTCCAGATAGTCATCGGTGATCAGAGGCTCCAAACCGAGGGGCTTGGCTGCGGCACGCACCAGGCGCGCTTGCTCACGGCTGTAGGTGCCAATACCGACCACTTCAAAGGCCAGCTCTTCTTTAGCGATACGTGCCGCGGCGGCCACGTGCGTCGCGTCGCCAAAGATAAACACGCGCTTACCCGTGAGATAAGTGGAATCGACGCTACGCGAGTACCAGGGTAGCCGAGAAGGATCGCGCGCCAGCGCCTCGCTCACATCAACACCCAACACTTCGCCGAGCTCGGTGAGGAAGTCGCGCGTCGCACCCACCCCGATTGGCACCGTGTGCACGGCGGGCTGCCCGAAAGTACGCTCTAGCCACTTCACCAGCGTGCCGGAGACCTCCGGGTAGAGACTCACGTTGGCGTCCGCGTCGGGCAGTCGAGCGAGATCGGCAGGACTTGCCCCCATAGGCGCCACCACGTTGACGTCTACGCCCGCGCTCGCCAACAAGCGCTTCACTTCGACCACGTCGTCACGGCAGCGGAAGCCCAGGGAGGTGGGCCCAAGCAGATTCACCGAGGGGCGCTGTTGCTCAGGTCGTGCCGCTCGCTCCGCAGTGGCGCCGCGAGCGGGAATCTGATCCACCAGCATCGTGCGCGCCAGCTTGTAGAAGGTTTCGGCAGCGCCCCAATTCTCCTTGCGCGAGTAGGCCGGCAACTCAAGGGGCACCAACGGCACATTGAGCGGCGCCCCCTCGGCAAGGGCACCCGGCTGATCCTGAATCAACTCCGCGGTGCAGGACTCGCCCACGAGCATCGCCTGCGGCTTATAGCGCTCGTTAGCTTCCTCAAGCGTACGTAGGAACAGCCCGGCCGTGTCGCCGCCGAGATCGCGCGCTTGGAAGGTGGTGTAGGTGACTGGCGGTCGGGTATCGCGGCGCTCGATCATCGTAAACAGCAGATCCGCGTAGGTGTCGCCCTGAGGTGCGTGCAGCACGTAGTGCAGATCTTGCATCGACGTTGCGATGCGCATGGCCCCAACATGCGGCGGGCCTTCGTATGTCCAAACCGTCAGTTCCATGGCTCGACGCCGTCGGTTCTCAGACCGCCAGGCGCTCCTTTCGCAACAAAGGCCGTGCGAACAACTCCGCCAGGTCAGCTGCCTGATCGAAGCCGTGAACCGGCGAGAAAACGAGCTCGATAGACCACTTCGTGCGTAGCCCCTCGGCCTCCAAGGGATTGGCGAGACCAAGGCCACATACGGTCAGGTCGGGACGATCGGCGCGCACGCGATCCAGCTGCTCATCTACGTGCTGCCCCTCGACCAGCCGCACGTCGCGCGGAAGCTGGGGGAGTTCGCCAGCGAGCAGGCGCCGGTCGAGAAACGGCACTCCCACTTCCCCGAGCGCCATCCCACACTCGCGGTGCAAAAACCTGGCGAGGGGAATCTCGAGCTGGGAATCTGGCAGGAAGCTCACGCGCTGACCCTCGAGGGTGCTGCGGTAGCGGGCCAAGGCCTGACGGGCACGGCGTACGGGGGCCTCGGTGACCTGCGCCAATCGTTCCTCCGTGCAACCGAACACCTGAGCAGCCGCACGCAGCCAGGCGAGCGTTCCCTCCACTCCGAAGGGATAGGGCGCTGGGAGGTGGCGGGCGCCGCGCGCCTCGAGGGCCCGGGCCGTTTCTCCCAGGAAGGGCTGCGCCAGGAGAAAGGGCGTGCCAGGAGCGATCGGGGGCATCTGGGATGATTGCCGCGCCGGCAAAAAGCGCACAGGCCCAACGTCCATGGCGTCGAACTGACGTTGGAACTGATCTTCCACGATGTCTGGCAGACTGCCGACCACCAGCAGCGAGTGAGCGGCCGCGGGCTCCTCTGGCAGATGCTCCACGAGCGCTTTCAAGCACTGGTCTTCGCCCTGCGTGAAGGTCGTCTCGATCCCGCTGCCCGAGTAGCTCAGCACCCGCACCCGACCTGCGTGCGCCGCCGTTAGGCGTTCCGCAGCCTTAGCCAGATCAAGCTTGATAACCTCGGACGGGCAAGAACCGACAAGAAACAATGTGCGTATGTCCGGGCGACGCGCCAACAGCTCGCCAGCGATGCGGTCGAGCTCATCGTTGCAGTCGGCCATACCAGCAAGGTCACGGTCCTGAAGGATGGCCGTGCCGAAGCGAGGCTCCGCAAAGATCATCACTCCTGCCGCCGACTGGATGAGGTGCGCACACGTACGGGACCCAACCACCAGAAAGAAGGCGTCCTGGATTTTTCGGTGCAGCCAGATGATGCCCGTAAGACCGCAAAACACCTCGCGCTGGCCGCGCTCACGCAGCACTGGGAGATCGTCGCACGCAAGATCCTGCTGCAGGACGTGTTCCTGCACTTCGCTCACTTGCCGGCTCCGTAAGCGAGGGCGGCAGCGGGGACTGCGCCCGGCGCCGGCGCCAAGCGTGCCTGGCGCAGCTTCAGCACGAACTGGACTGCGTTCACCACGTAGGTGGCGTAGGCGATCAGCGCCAGCAACATCTGCCCTACGGGCCCCAGCGCACCAGTGAACACAGCGATGAGGTACGCCGTGTGCGTGCCGATCACCAGCATGCTGATGACGTCTTCCCAAAAGAAAGGTCCGGCGAAGAGGTATTGACCGAACACATCTCGCTCCCACAGCGCACCGGTCACCATGATGGTGTAGAGCACCAAGGTCTTGATCACTACCGACGCCGTGGCGAGCGCGAAGCCCTGCGCCCCGACGAGATAGCGGATCACGAGCACCAAGCTGACCAGAAACACGAGGAACTGAAGGGGCGCCAAGATGGCTTGCACCATCGTCCACGGCGATGCATCACGACGCCTTCGCTGCTCTGCGGTGTACAGCGCCGGCTGCGCGGGTGTTGTCGGCAGGCTTCGCTGCATCGGCCTCTCCACACAATAGGCACGGCCAATCTAGTCCTCGGACCCGCCAAGTGTCAACTCAGGTAGACACAAAGTTTCGTACCATCAGCTTGACAATTGTAGGACAGGAAGCGCTTAGTACGATCGCTCAAGGTGGTCGTCGCACGGGACGCGCAGAAGCCGCGATCGTGACGCGGCCGAGTCCACTCACATCCACCTTCCTGACGGGCAGGCGTATTTCGGTGGTAGGACGAGGTGAAACATGCCTGGCTGTTCGCAACGGGAGGGTGACGCTACGCAGCACGACGACAGTCGAGCGGCCAGCGCTTCCCGTTTCGATTGCACCGGGAAGGAATCACCGCACGGCCGCACCTTAGGTGGGCTCATCGCAACGATCGAGAGCGAGGTGATCCCGCGCTTGCTGCTCTCGAAACCTGAACAACAGTTAGTCAACCAGGCGCCGCCCGAGCCCACGGGGGCGCACGTCTCGGCCGCCTCCGTAGACGTCCTGGTCGACGCCCTGCTGCGGGACGAGGCGGTAGAGCCACTAATCGATGCCCATCTGGCGCAGGACGTCCCCGTCGAACAGATCTACAGCCAGCTGCTGGCGGGCGCCGCCCACGAGCTCGGCGAACGTTGGGAGCGGGACGGCGCCAGCTTCGCCGACGTTACCGTTGCGGTGGGCCGCCTGCAGCAGCTGCTGCGAGAGCTGAGCTACGACTTTCTCGGCGCCACCCGATGCTCCCATCCTCGACGCAGCATTCTGCTCGCTCCTTGCCCGGGCGAGCAGCATCTGTTCGGCACGCTGATGGTGTGTGAGTACTTTCGCCGTGCAGGTTGGGAAGTGGCAACCCTGCCGGGGGCTGATTTGGATGAACTCGCCAGCACTGTCGCAAACGATTGGTTCGCCGTGGTCGGCCTATCGGCTGGCTCGACCCGTCAGCTCGACTCCCTCGCAGCCACCATTCGCGCAATCAGGCGCATGTCAGCTAATCGCGCCATTGGCATCATGGCCGGCGGCCCAGCATTCACACATCGGCCAGAGCTCGTCGCTCGGGTAGGCGCTGATGCGGGCGCCGAGCAGGCGCGTGAGGCGCCAGCACGCGCCGAGCAACTGCTTGGACTGCTCGCCGCCGATTGCCGCGTCTGACGCTTCCATTAAGATGCACACCTTTTTGCTGGTTCGCACTGGGACTTAGGGACGGCATCACGCGTGAAGTCATTCAGGACTCCACAGGAATTCCTCGCCGCCGTGCATGTCGATGCAACGGCCAATCTGCTTGCCACGGCAGCGGACTTGGCCATCGTGCTCGGCCCCAACGGCGTCGTCGAAGACCTCGCCGTCAGCGATACCGACCTGGAGGAATTGGGCGTTGAGGGCTGGATAGGCAAGCGCCTGGAGGACACGGTTTCCGCTGATACGAGACCCAAGGTGCCCGAGCTGCTCGCCCAGGCACCTACCGACGCGCCGAGCGCCTGGCGCCAGCTCAATCACGTGGCCCGCAGCCGAGATAGCGCGGACGTACCGGTAAACTACGCTGCGCAGCGTTTAGGCGCTGGCGGTCAAATCATGTTGATCGGCCGCAACCTGGGTGCGATCTCGAAGCTGCAACAGCGCTTGGTCGAAGCACAGCAAACCCTGGAGCGGGATTACTCTCGCATCCGCATGGCGGAGACACGCTACCGGCTCCTATTCCAGACCACCGCCGAGGCGGTACTGATCGTTGACGCCAATACGGAGAAGGTCCTCGAGGCGAATCCAGCCACCAGAGAGTTGCTCGGGGAGGCGGGCCGCGGAATCGTCGGTCGGCGCTTGCTGGACTGTTTCGAAGCGAGTGCAGCGCAGGCGATCGGCACCATGTTGTCCACAATCCGCGGCGCAGGACGCGCGAGCGAAGTCACGGTCAACGGGGCCGACGGCGATCCCAGCCTGTTGGTCGGCGCCTCCATGTTCCGCCAGGACGCCAATCCCTGTTTTTTGGTGCGCGTCACCCTTCCCGAACGTCGCGAGGGCGGCGCCAGCGGCGACGGAACATCGCACTTCCTGAGCCTGATCGACCGCGCGCCAGAGGCCTTCGTCGTCACCGACCACGACACGCACATCCAAGCGGCCAATCCGGCCTTTGCCGACCTTGCTCAGTTGGCATCGGTCGACCAGGCCAACGGCAAGCCGCTGGAGACGTGGTTGGGCCGCCCCGGGGTGGACACCAACGTATTGCTCTCGCACCTGCGCCAGCATGGCAGCGTGCGCCACTATGAGACCAATCTACGCCCGGAGATCGGCCCGCCCGTCACAGTTGAGCTATCGGCGGTCATGGTCTCCAACGGGGAAGCAGCTGCCACCTACGGCTTTACTATCCGCCATACGGTGCGCGCGCAGGCAAGCAACGGCGACGGTCGCGAGCTGCCGCGCTCCGTTGAGCAGTTGACCGAGCTGGTGGGGCGCGTGCCGCTGAAGGAGCTCGTTCGCGAGACGACGGACGTGATCGAACGGCTCTGCATCGAAGCGGCGCTCGAGCTGACCGAGGACAACCGCGCCTCGGCCGCCGAGATGCTCGGCCTGAGCCGACAGAGCTTGTACGTAAAGCTTAGGCGCTACGGCCTAGGCGATCTCGCCAGCGATTCGGACGGCGAAAGCCCGCAGCCGGCGAGAGACACTTAGAGCGGTATCGTCAACCAGCAGCTACACTTGCAGCGATCCAGCTGTAAGCTTTAATTGACACTAAGGCCTGACGCGACTACCTTGGCGCCATGGCTACCAACGCTCCCCAAACCTCCACGGGTGCCGCTGCGGCAGCCGGGACGCCACTGCCCCAGTTCAGCGCTGTGGTGGAGCTGTTCAAGCCCATCACCTGGTTCCCGCCGATGTGGGCCTTCACCTGTGGCATCGTCTCCACAGGTCTCCCCGCTGATGGCCGCCTACTGATCATCGCCGCTGGCGTACTGCTCGCCGGTCCTATGGTCTGCGCCACCAGCCAGGCCGTGAACGACTGGTTCGATCGCCACGTCGACGCGATCAACCAGCCCGAGCGTCCGATTCCCTCGGGCCGCATCCCCGGCCGCTGGGGGCTCTACATCGCCATCGCATGGACGGGCGCTTCCCTCGCCCTGGCCACCGCCCTCGGACCTTGGGGCTTCGGCGCCGCCGTGTTCGGTCTTGTGCTGGCTTGGATCTACAGTGCCCCGCCCCTGCGCTTGAAGCAGAACGGCTGGTGGGGCAACTCTGCGGTCGCCCTATGCTACGAGGGATTGCCCTGGTTCACCGGTGCGGCCGTGATGGCCGCTGCGCCTCCCGATGGGCGCATCGTCACCTTGGCCCTGCTCTACAGCTTTGGCGCCCACGGCATCATGACCCTCAACGATTTCAAGTCCGTGGATGGGGACACGCAGATGGGCTTGCGGTCCCTACCGGTGCAACTCGGCGTCGAGCGCGCGGCGAGCCTTGCTTGCGTGGTGATGGTACTGCCGCAGTTGGTGGTGATTCCCCTGCTCTGGTTCTGGGGACAGCCCATTCACGCCCTGATCGTTCTCGGCCTACTGCTCGCGCAGTTGGCCCTGATGGCCAAGCTCTTGCGCCAACCGCGCGAGCTGGCCCCCTGGTACAACGCCACCGGCATCACCCTGTACGTGCTCGGCATGCTGGTAAGCGCCTTCGCCCTACGTGCACTCGCAGGAGGCTAGCCGTGCAAGGAGCTGCTCATCTCGGTTGGTTTGGCATCTTCCGTTTAGGCCTGGTGCAGGCCTCGCTCGGCGCCATCTTCGTCCTGGCCACCTCGGTGATCAATCGCGTCATGCAGGTCGAGCTCGGCCTGCCCGCGATGCTGGCGGGGGTCCTCATCGTCATCCACTACGCCGTGCAGATGGTGCGACCGCGCATGGGCTACGGCGCCGACCTCGGCCGTCGACATACGCCCTGGATACTCGGCGGTATGGCCGTACTCGCCTGCGGTGGCGTGCTCGCAGCGGTGGGCACGGCGCTGGCCAGCACCCATCTGCTCGCGGGTTTCGCCCTGGCCGCCGTCGCCTTCGTGACGATCGGCCTCGGTGTGGGGGCCTGTGGCACGGTCCTGCTCGTGTTGATGGCCAAACGCGTGCCCGAGGGGCGGCGCTCAGCAGCAGCTACCATTATCTGGACCATGATGATCGCGGGCTTTATCGTGTCCACCGCCGTGGCGGGCCGGCTGCTGGACCCCTTCTCCTTGCCACGCCTGATTGAGGTCACTGCGTGGATCGGCGCGGGCGCCATGCTTACGACCTTAATCGCAATGTTTCGCCTGGAAGGCCCATCAGCGACACCCACGGAAGCAATGGGGGAAGACGAGCAGCGGGAAGCGCCGGCCTTCGGCCGCGCACTGCGCCAAATCTGGGCTGAGCCCCAGGCGCGCCTGTTCACGATCTTCGTGTTTGTCTCGATGTTCGCCTACGGTGCTCAGGACCTGATCCTCGAGCCCTTCGCGGGCGTCGTCTTCGGCATGACTGCCGGCGAGTCTACGCTCCTCACGAGCACCCAAAACAAGGGCGTGCTCCTCGGCATGCTACTCATCGGCATCGTCTGCAGCTCGGCGCTACGCGGCCGCCTTGGGTCCGTACGGGCGTGGACCGTGGGCGGTTGCCTTGCGTCGGCGCTAGCCCTGGCCCTGCTCTCCATCGGGGGCTCCGTCGGCTCTGAATGGCCACTTGAAGCCAATGTCTTCGCCCTAGGACTGGCCAACGGCGTGTACGCGGTCGCGGCGATCACCTCGATGATGCAGCTGGCCAGCGCTGGGCGTGCCCGGCGCGTGGGCGTGCGTATGGGCCTGTGGGGCGCCTCCCAGGCCATCGCCATGGGTGTGGGGATGTTCCTCGGCACGGTCGCAGTGGATGTGGTGCGCGGCGTGTTTGGATCGCCCCTCGGCGCATTCGCCAGCGTGTTTGCTGCCCAAGCGGTCATCTTCTTAGCCGCTGCAGCCCTGGCCGCACGGATCGGCGAATCGAACGCTACTGCGCCGCAAGCACGCCCCGCATCTACGGGCTCTATGCCCTCCGCGACCCCAAGCAGCGGTGGTGGCGGCCACCCCTCTCTCAGCGCGCCGTCCGACCGGCACGTAATTTGATTCCGACGGCGAAGGAGATTCTCAGGTATGAGCCGCTCGATGGACATCTATGACGCAGTGGTAGTGGGGGGTGGACCCGCCGGTGCCACCGCCGCTGACGTGCTCGCCAGAAACGGTCGCTCCGTACTGCTTCTCGACAAGGCGGGCCGGATCAAGCCCTGCGGCGGTGCTATCCCGCCGCGCCTGATCCGCGACTTCGCGATCCCTGATCACATCCTCAAAGCCAAGGTGCAGTCCGCCCGCATGGTCTCGCCATCGAACAACCTCGTCGACATGCCGATCGGCGACGGTTACGTGGGCATGGTGGACCGCGACGAATTCGATGAATGGCTACGCGAGCGCGCCAAGGAGAGCGGCGCCGAGCGACGCACCGGTGCCTTCGAACACTTCGACCGCGACAGCGACGGCACCCTGCAGATCCACTACAAGGCACGCCACGGTGGTGCCGGCGACGTGGGCACGGTGAAAACACGCATGCTCATCGGCGCGGACGGCGCCCGCTCGGAAGTGGGCCGCCAGGGCGTACCCGGGGCCGGCAAGATACCCTTCGTTTACGCCTACCACGAGATCATCGAGTCCCCAGAGCCCGCTGAGACGACAGCGCACTTCGACGCTGCCCGCTGCGATGTGTATTACCAAGGCGATGTGTCGCCGGACTTCTACGGCTGGGTCTTCCCCCACGGCCATACCACGAGCGTTGGCACAGGCACGGCGATGAAGGGCCAGCACTCCCTGCGCCACGCCGTGGGCGAGCTGCGCAGTCGCGCCGGCCTAAGCGACGCTCCTACGGTCCGGCGCGAGGGTGCGCCCATCCCCATGAAGCCGCTCAAGCGATGGGATAACGGCAATGACATCATTCTCGCGGGCGACGCCGCGGGCCTGGTGGCCCCCGCCTCCGGCGAGGGCATCTACTACGCCATGCTGGGTGGCCAAGTGGTTGCCGAAGCCGTGGAACTCGCGCTAGCTAACGGAGACGCTCGCCTACTGCGCACGGCTCGCCGACGCTTCATGAAATCTCATGGCCAGGTGTTCTGGATCCTCGGCATGATGCAGCACTTCTGGTACCGCAACGACAAGCGCCGCGAGCGCTTCGTCAAAATCTGCGAAGACCGTGATGTGCAGCGCCTCACCTGGGATGCCTACATGAACAAGGAACTCGGCAAACCCGACCACGCGGCACACGCGCGAATCTTCTTCAAGGACCTTGCGCATCTGCTCGGGGTCGCCAAAGCCTAGCGTTGACAGGCGGTTCGCACAGGACCAACCCCGTGTGGACCGCCCTCATTTGGAGCGCCGTTACGGCCCGTTTTCGACGCCGCGCTGCGGCAATCCCACCACCACGTAACGATCACGCATAGCCCCTCAGGATCGCGTACTATCCAAAGAAATGAGCCCTCAACGTAAGGGCTCGGGTTACGCACAAGACTCTGGGGGTTTTCCCATGCGCTATCGCCTACTGCTCGCCGCGCTCACTCTGCTCGCACCGCTGGTCGCCACCTCTCATACGCTCGCCGTCGACGGCGACGATCCCATCGTCGTCACCGCCTACTTTGAAGACCGTACACAAGTGGAGGCGCTCGCGGCCGACTACGTGCCGTGGCGCGTGGTACACGAGAAGGGCTATCTCACCATCGGCGTCGATGCCGAGGGACTGGAACGCCTCAACAAGCTGGGCTTTCGAGTGGAACTCGATGAACGCGCAACGGCCCGCCTGCGCAGTCAGCAAAGACGCCTCGCGCTTACCCCCGCACCTCAAGGAAACATCCCCGGCTTCGTTTGCTACCGAACGGTGGAGGAGACGCTGGCCAGCGCGGCATCGATCGCCGAGAACTTCCCGGACCTTGCCGAGTGGACTCCGATTGGCGAGAGCTGGGAACGAGAAACCGGTCAGGGCGGCTTTGAGGTGAGCGTGCTGCGCCTCACCAACGAGAACATTCCTGGCCCCAAACCTAAGCTGTTCGCGATGAGCGCAATCCACGCGCGTGAGTACGCCACTGCGGAACTGAACACGCGCTTCGCCGAATACCTGATCGACAACTACGGCGTAGACGCGGATGCCACCTGGCTTCTCGACGCCCACGAGATCCACCTCGTCCTCCAAGCCAACCCAGACGGGCGCAAGCAAGCAGAGACCGGCCTGGTCTGGCGCAAGAACACCAATCAGAACTACTGCAGCCCCACGTCGACGGCCCGGGGCGCAGATCTGAACCGTAACTTCGAGTTTCTGTGGGGTTGCTGCGGCGGCTCTAGCGGCAACCAGTGCAACGAGACCTACCGTGGCCCTTCGCCAAGCTCGGAGCCCGAGACCCAGAACATCCAGAACTACCTGCGCACCATCTTCCCGGACCAGCGCGGCGATGATATCGGCGATGCGGCCCCAGCCGACGCTAGCGGCGTGTTCCTCGACATCCACAGCTTCAGCGAGCTCGTGCTTTGGCCCTGGGGCTGGGGAACTGCGGATGCGCCGAACGGCCCGGCTCTCACCACCCTCGGGCGTAAGCTTGCATTCTTCAATGGCTACGAACCTGATCAGGCCACTGGCCTGTACATCACCGATGGCACGACGATCGACTTCGCCTACGGCGAACTCGGCCTTGCTGCCTACGTGTACGAACTCGGTACCGAGTTCTTCCAAGAGTGCGGCGTGTTCGAGAACACGATTCTGCCGGACAATTTGCAGTCATTGCTCTACGCCGCCAAGAGCGCACGCGCCCCGTACCTGCTGCCGGCCGGCCCCGAGGTAATCGAGGTGAGCGTGGCGCAAGCGGTGGTTGAGCCGGGAGAGCCTGTGACCGTGTCGGCGACCGTGAGCGATGGCCGCTACAACAATAGCAACGGTCGTGAGCCCACCCAGGCCATCGTGGCCGCCCGCGCCTACGTGGACGTGGCCCCGTGGGAGGCTGGCGCCTCGCCGATAGCACTAGGCGCGGCGGACGGCAGCTTCGACGAAGTTGCCGAGGACGTGAACGGCCTGATCCCCACGGGCGCGCTGAACGACGGCCGCCACATCCTCTACGTAGAAGGTGAGGACGCCGCTGGCAACCGAGGCGTGGTCACCGCAGCCTTCTTCTACGTGCTCGATCCGGCCAACGCTGCCCGCCTGGCAGGCAGCGTCACCGCCGCCGATACGGGCCTGCCGCTGGATGCAACGATCAGTACCGAGACGTTCAGGACGGACACGCTGAGCGGCAACTACGAGCTACCCCTGCCCGCCGGCGACTACACCGTGTCCGTGGCGGCGCTCAGCGAGGACTACGCTAACCCGCCGCCGGTAGACTTGAGCTTAGCTGCCGGACAGATGCAGCAGCTGGACTTTGTCCTGGAACCCTTCTGCACGGTCTTCGCGGACGATGTAGAGAGCGGCAACCTGGGCTGGGAGCCTGAGGGGCGCTGGGCCATCAGCACAGAGCTGTCCAATAGCCCCGCTAACGCATGGTCAGACAGCCCCGGTGGCGATTACAACTCCAACCTGAGCGATTCGCTCACCTCCCCCGTATTCGACTTGAGCGCTTTCGATGATGTGCGCCTTAGCTGGAGCCAGGTATGCGACACGGAAGCCACCTATGATTTCTGCTACGTGGAAGTGAGCACCGACGGCAGCAGCTGGAGTACGCTGGCAAGCTTCGACGGCATTGCCAACAGCTTCTCCCAACAGCAGCTTGATCTGCCGCAGCTGGCCGGGGCCAGTCAAGCCCAGTTCCGCTTCCGCATCGACTCGGACGGCTTCGTAAGCGCCGACGGCTGGCACGTCGACGACGTACTCCTGCGCGCCGCCGGCGCCGGCTGTGACGCAGAAGACACGGACAGCGACGGGATCCCAGATGCGCAAGACAACTGCACCTTAGTGGCCAATGCGGATCAGCGAGACACCGATGGCGACGGCTTCGGCAATGTGTGCGATGCGGATCTGAACAATAACGGCATCGTCAACTTCCAGGACTTTCAGATCTTCCGGCCCCGCTTCAATAGTAGCGATGAGGATGCGGACTTTGACGGCAGCGGCATCGTCGATATCGCCGACTTCTTCATCCTCCGCGATAGCTTCGGTCAGCCCCCAGGCCCGGCCGGGGAGCTCGCGAGCGGCGCGACGGGCGACTGAGCCCGCAGAAACGTTAGGCGGGACACGCCAGCGCGTCCCGCCAGAACACCGTGCAGGCACGCCCACCTCGAATTCTCCTCATCCGCCTGAGCGCGATCGGTGACATCGCCTTTACCACGGCGCTACTCCCCGCCCTGCGCAAGCGTTGGCCGGACGCGCACATTACCTGGCTGACGACGCCTGTCGGCCTGGAGCTGCTCGACGAGCACCCGCTCATCGACGATGTGCTCGTCCTTCCAAAGGGCATTCGCGATGGTCCCGCACTGGCAGCGCTTAGAGAGGGCTGGCGCTTCGCAAGGACCTTGCGGTCGCGTCAGTACACCTTGGCCATCGACGCCCAGGGCTTGCTGAAGAGCGCCCTCTGGACCGCACTTTGCGGTGCCCATCAAAGGGTGGGACTGCGCCCCCGCGAGGGGGCGCGACTGCTGTATACGCAAAGTGTCTCGGCGCGGATGGACGAACAGCCCGATCGTCCCTCACGCGAGTACCGCCACCTCGCCCACCAGCTCGGGCTAGAGACAATGGACTTCCCCATGTCCCTCGCCGCGAGGGCAACGGATGCGCAGGCGGCGGCCACCCGCGTAGGCCACGCGCGGCCGGTGTTCCTGCTGCCATTTACGACACGACCTCAGAAGCACTGGTTCGACGACCATTGGGCTGAGCTCGCCGGCACCTTGCACGGCCACACGGGTCAGCCGATCTGGCTCCTTGGCGGCCCCAGTGACCTCGAACAAGCGCAGCGAATATCGGCCGCCGCACCGGTGGAGGTCACGGTGGTGGCAGGCCCTAACAGCCACCTTGGCGAGAAGATCGCGCTGCTCGCCCGCGGCGCATTGAACATCGGCGTCGACACAGGCCTAACGCATATGAGTATCGCCCTAGGGCGCCCGACGCTCGCACTATTCGGCTCCACCTGCCCATACGTACGAACAGATCCCGCGCCAGGCGCTGTGCTCTACGATCGCTTGGAATGCTCACCCTGTCGTCGCCATCCTAGCTGCAATGGCGCCTTCACCTGCATGCGCCACCATACCCCCACTCGCGTCCTCGATGCGGCGCTTGGTCTGATGGAATCATCACCCTAGAGCAGCCGCTGGGGACACCCGCGGGCGGCCCCCGCGTATTCTCAAGAAACGTCGGTCGTGCACTTCCCAACGATGGAGGAACGACTGCGTTCGCCCCGTATACTCGCGAGCAAAACCCCGTCAGGAGATCCGCCATGGAGAGCCTCGCCGCCGACCTCAAGACCATGATTCGCACGCCGCTACACGAGTCGCATGTAGCACGCATGCGCGAGCTCGGCGTCGTCCGCGACTATGCGGCCGGCACCACCTTGAGCCGCTTCGGCGAACCGGCCGACACCTTCCGCTACGTGATCGAGGGCCGGGTGGAAGCCGTCGATGCGATCACCGGGGAGCGTTACGCCGAATCTACCCTAGGCCCCACCCAGTTCGCCGGTGAGATCTCGTTCCTCCACGGCGGCAGCGCCATGCTTGGATCGCGGACCGTCGAACCGAGCAAGCTTCTGGAAGTTCCGCGCGAAGCGATGCTCTCGCTCATGAGCCAGATCCCGGAGATGAGCGACATCATCGTCAACGTGTTCGCCGCCCGCCATCGGCGCCTGCTCGAGAGCAATGACGCGGGCCTGGTGCTGATCGGGGCCGAGGCTAGTAAGGCGATTCGTGAGATCGGGGCCTTCGCACTGCGCAATCGTATCCCCGTGCGATCGCTGAGCCTGGACTCACCGGCGGCGAGCGAGGAGATGAGCGCCTGCAGCCAAGGCCTTTGCCACAGCGAACCCTGCGTAATCTTTGGCAAGCAGCAGGTGATCGAGGACCCGACGCCGGCGAAAATCGCTGCCCTTTTCGGTCTCGATATGGCCGTGGGCGAAGCCCGTCAGTTCGACGTGCTGATCGTGGGCGGCGGACCGGGGGGAGTGGCAGCGGGCGTGTACGCCGGGGCAGAGGGACTCACGGCCTTAGTACTAGAGGACCTGACGGTCGGGGGCCAGGCGGGCACCTCCTCGCGCATTGAGAACTACATGGGTTTCCCCACGGGCATTTCCGGTGCAGACCTGTGCTGGCGAGGAGAGGTGCAAGCCATGAAGTTCGGCACCCGCTTCGCCATGCCCAGGCGCGCCAGCGCCCTGCTGCGCCAGGCGGACGGCAGCTTCCGAGTGCAGCTCGCAGACGGCGCGGATGTGTGCGCGCGTGCGGTGGTGGTCGCAACCGGCGTGCAGTACCGCAAGCTGCCCCTCGAGCGCCTGAGCGACCTCGAAGGTGCGGGCGTGTACTACGCCGCCACCGATCTCGAGGCGCGCTTCTGCCGCGCTTCGGACGCAGTGGTGATCGGCGGCGGTAACTCTGCGGGGCAAGCAGCCATGTTCCTTTCGCGCTACGCCACCCACGTCCATGTACTCGTACGCAGCGATAGCCTAGCGGCCTCCATGTCTGACTACCTACTCTCCCGTCTTGAGGAGGACCCTGCGATCACCATCCACTTCGGCACTCAAGTGAGCGCACTACACGGCGAGGAATCACTCGAAGCGGTCACCGTGACGCGACGGGAGTCGGGCGAGAGTCACCAGATTCCCGCCTGCGGCCTGTTCATCATGGTGGGTGCCGCGCCGAACACTACCTGGCTCTCCGACTCCGTCGCTCTGGATAAGAAGGGCTTCGTGCTCACGGGGACGGCCGCTGGCGCCAACAGCAGCTTTGCGACCTCAGTGCCCGGGGTTTTCGCCGTCGGTGACGTGCGCTCGGGCTCTGTCAAACGCGTCGCCTCCGCCGTAGGCGAGGGCTCCGTGGTCATTTCCGAAGTATTCGCTTATCTCAGCGATTAGGTGACACGCGATAGCCGGCCGATTCGATGACCGCCCGCGCTCGGTTGCTGCGCAAAAACGAGTAGAACTCACTAGGCACTTTGCGCCCCTCTGCTCGCTGCAGGAGCACCATGTCCTGGCGAATCGCGAACCTATCGTTGAGGTCCGGCTCCCAGTAAGATCCGATCACCGACGGCGGTAGCGCACGCAGCTGCGATAGGGCAACGAAACCCAACCCCGCATTCCCCGAGCGCACAAAGGCGAAGGTCTGGGCAACGTTCTCCCCGAACACCAGGCGGTCGCGCAGCGAATCTTCCAAACCCAAATCACGCAGCACCGCCTGCGCGGCGGCTCCGTAGGGTGCCAGCGCTGGCTTCGCGAGGGCCAACCGTCGGAAATCGCCTGCCTGCAAGCGATCGGGTCCGACGCCATCGGCGCGGCGCGGATCCCACAGGACCAGGCGACCAATGGCATAGGTGTGGCGCGTACCCGCCACCGCGCGTCCTGTGGCGAGCAAGCGTTCAGGGCGTGCTTGATCCGCGGCTAAGAAGAGATCGAAGGGAGCGCCAGCGACGATCTGGGCGTAGAGCTTGCCCGTTGAACCGCTGATCAGGTCGATGCGCACGCGCTCATTCACTGCCTCGTAATCGCGGGCGAGGGACTCAAGTACTGCGCGGAAGTTCGCCGCCACCGCCACCCGTACGGTCGCGGGCTCCGCACTCGCCGGCAGTGCGGCCGCCAGGAGCAGCCATGAGCCAAGGGCCCGATAGGACGCGGCGCGCAAGCGCCGATACCATACTCCTCGCAAGGGCTGTCGCCTCCGCCGTTCGCCCATACCTGAGGCGATAGAATACGGGATCCCCCACGCCCGCAGCGGAGCCCCCGTTGAAGTACCCCAAGAGCAAGACCGTCGATCACGTCGACGAGTACTTTGGCCGAGCCGTCGCCGACCCCTACCGCTGGCTCGAGCAGGACGTGCGACACGCACCCGACGTTCGCGAATGGGTGGAGGCACAAAACGCCGTCACCACCAAGCACCTTGCCAAGCTCCCGGGGCGCGACGCTCTCGCGAATCGCCTGACCGTCCTGTGGAACTTCGAACGTCGCAGCGTCCCGCACCGCGTGGGCAAGCGCTGGTTCCAATACCGAAACGACGGCCTGCAGAACCACGCCGTGCTCTACATGGCCCCGAGCATAGACGGACCCTGGTCGACGCTCTTCGATCCTAACGAGTGGAGTGAGGACGGCACCGACGCGCTCGGCGGCGTCAGCGTGAGCGCCGACGGTCGCTACGCTGCCTACGCCGTCCAGCAGGGCGGCAGCGATTGGCGCACCTGGCGCATACGTGATCTCGACACGAACCAGGACCTGCCCGACGAACTACAGCACCTGAAGTTCACCGGCATCAGCTGGGAGAAGAGCAGCGAGGGATTTTTCTACAGCAAGTACGACGATCCTCGCGAGGGCGATGAGTTCACCAGCCTCAACCTCAACAACCGCATCATGTACCACCGCCTGGGGCAGACCCAGCAGGACGACGTGGAGGTGTACTGGCGGCCCGAGCATGCAGACTGGAACTACGCCACGGAGATCACCGAAGATGGCCGCTATCTGCTCATCTACATTAGCGTGGGCACGGACGATCGCTACCGCCTCTACGCGAAAGACCTGCAGCAGCGCTACGCCGCGCCCGTGGCCCTCGTCGATGCCTTCGAGCACAGCTTCGGCTATATCGACAGCGACGGCCCCATCCTCTACCTGCGCACCAATCGCGACGCCCCGCGCGGACGGGTGATCGCCATGGACATCGACAATCCCGCGCCCGAGCATTGGCGCGAGATCGTGCCCGAGTCCGACGCCGTGCTCGAGCAGGTGACGGCCGTGGGCAACCACCTCGTGTGTTGCTACATGCGCGACGTGAAGTCCCAGGTGGAGATCTACGCTGCCGACGGACGCCACGTACGCAGCGTGGACCTGCCGGGCGTAGGCACGGCGCACGGCTTCGAAGGCAAGCGCGGCGACACGAGCACGTGGTTCGGCTTCTCGAGCTTCGCGGTACCGCCGTCGGTCTACCGCTACGACCTGGTCACCGGCGAGAGCACCCTGCACTTTCGCCCCGACGTCGACAGCGACCCGGATGCCTATCTCACCGAACAGGTGTTCTTCACATCGAAGGACGGCACGGAAGTGCCGATGTTCATCACCCACCGCCGCGACATCGCCCTCGACGGCGACCACGCCGCGATCCTTTACGGGTACGGGGGCTTCAACATCCCCCTGCAACCTAACTTCAGCATCAGCCGCCTCGCGTGGCTGGAACTGGGCGGCATCTACGTCGTGGCCAACCTACGCGGCGGCGGCGAGTACGGACGCGAATGGCACGAGGGCGGCAAGCAGTTCAACAAGCAGAACGTCTTCGACGACTGCCTGTGCGCGGCCGAGCATCTCATCGCCAAGGGCTACACGCGCGCTGATCGCCTGGCCGTGCAGGGCGGCTCCAATGGAGGCCTGCTGGTGGGGGCAGTCATGACCCAGCAGCCAGAGCTCTTCGCCGTGGCCCTGCCCGCGGTGGGTGTCATGGACATGCTGCGCTTCGACGCCTTCACCGCCGGCCGCTACTGGACGGACGACTACGGATCAGCGAGCGACTCAAAGGAGATGTTCGAGTACCTGCGCGACTACTCTCCGTATCACAACCTCGTCGACGGCACCGCATACCCCGCGACGCTGGTCACCACGGCCGATACGGACGACCGCGTCGTGCCCGGGCATTCCTTCAAGTTCGCTGCACGCCTGCAGGCGGCCCAGGGCGGCAAAGCGCCCACGCTCATTCGCATCGAAACCCGCGCCGGTCACGGCGCCGGCAAACCCATGTGGATGCAGATCGAGGAGCTGGCAGACGTGTACGCCTTCACCGCTCGCCACACGGGCCTTGCCATCGAAGACTGAGGGACGCGCGATGTCCTCCCAACGACTCGATCAACACTCGGTCCACCTAGGCATGGGTGCGCGCATCGTGCCACAGCGCGCCTTCCACGGCATGGCCTGGTAGCAGCCGTAAGGGGAGCGCCGCGGTGCGGACGGCGTCGAGGGTCGACCGGCCACCCCCGGTGGCGCCCCGGCACTCAGCTTGTTCAGACCGATGGCGTCCTGACACTGCGGGGGAACGCTGATGTTCATGAACCACAAGAACAGCATTCGCGTGATCGCGGCGCCGCACAACACGACGTGGGTGGACGCAAGAGCAGACGGGCTGGCGATCGCTCGAGGACGCACCAGGTTCATCACGGCTCTCCTGTTGTGAGTGGTTCCTGGAAGCCAAGTCTTCGCACCTTGCCTCGATGACGTCGCTTGATTTGCAAGCCCAGGGGGAGGGTAAGCCCTAGGGACAGTCGATGCGCGGGAGCACCGTTCGCGGCGCCGTAACCAAGTGCCGGCAGTCTCGGCGGGCACAAAGTCCCCAGCGCGGCAGTGCGAAAGCGCTGCTTCCGGTTTTTCAGCCGGATCTCGTTTAGGGGGTAGGCACGACCACCCACGACTGGAGAGACGAGATGATCGAGACGCCCCAACTCCCTTCCATCAGCGACTGTGACTGCCGCCGCAGATACGCACTCCCCGCCGTCGCCACTCTGTGCGCGGCGCTCGCCAGTGGATGCGTGACAGAGCTCACCGTGACTACTCCCCTCGAGTTTGAAGATACCTTCGGCAACGCCGAGGTCGACAGCATTTTTTGGGAAATGAGCCAGGCGATTGCTACGGCCGATAGCGAGACGGACTTTGCTTGCGCCACCGACTTTGGGCCGGACTACGAGTCTGCGTACTACGTACGGTCGGGCAATGTCGAGTACGCCGATATTCCTGCCCTGATTTCCTCTCAGTATGACCAGGACCAGGCGTTTGCGAGTCCTGGGGATATCAAGTTAGTGCGTGCGATTTTTACCTGTGCTGGCTTCGAAAACATCTACGGCGGCTGGCCCGGGTGCGTAATAGACTCTGACTTCACTGACCTGTATGACGGTAAGTTCCTGGTGCGTGACGACACGGCCTATTGGCACGACCTCGAAGACTCATTGGCGTGGGCCCACTTCTTCGGAAGAACCGTTGGGCTTGACTACGACGGGTCAGACACGGCGGCATCTCGAATCATGGGCTTTCAGGGCGGCAAAGAAATCACCTCCACGGAGTGTTTGGCGTTCACGTCCAAATACAATCCCGACTATGGCGCTTCACCCGCCCCCGAGCGCCCCGAAGCAACACCCCAGGCGCTAGAGACTGCTGCTTCAATGGCCCCCGCAGCGCCCACGGCGGTCACCACACCTTCAGCCTCTACGCTGAATGACGATCGGGTGCAGGCCTCTGTGATGCCCGTGGAGGAACTAGTTCGCACCCGGTTTGGGAAACAGCGGTATCCTCACGCGGTGTTCCGCCACCAGGGAACGGACGCAGGTGAGCGGCTCGTGCGTATGCTCGAGGATCCCGACGATGCGGAGCACTGGCCACTAGCGACTCTCGTGCTTGGGTTCGTTGGTCCTGCGTCCAGTACCCCGGATTTACTTCGATTCCTGGAGCGTCACGATCGCGCAAACCCGGGCCCGGCGGGTCACCTTGGGCGCATTCTGGCGATTGAAGGCATGTCTCGCTTGGCGAAGCGTTTCCCTGCAAGGACGGAGCCGATGGACGCCTTGCTGACTGCTCTCGACGGCTCGTTTTGGGCTGATGCTTCTACCGCAAAGAAACTACGAACGGGCGTCTTCCGCGCGATCGCACTGACGGGGCGGCCAGAAGCTCGTGAAATCCTTCTGCAGCACCGCGGCGGCTTGCTCATTGAACCCATCGCGGATGAGTTCCTGGAGTTACAGGCAGAGCTCGCCACCACGTCGCTTGAAGAGTTTGCGCGTCGAAACCAGATGGGGCCGTACTAGAGAATTCGACCTAAGCTCCCTGTGGCCACAGCTACAGGGAGGCTTAGCGCATGTCGCCTTCTCGTCGCTTGGTGTCGCCTCGCCGATAAGGCTCCTGCGGCGTCTCCCGTGCTGCACCACTTGGCAAAATCGGCTTGCCGTAGTGCTAGGCGGTTCAAACAACGTTTGCGCCGGCGATGATGCTCTGTCACTAGGACTATAAGTATTGTGCGCGGGGAAATCGTACAACTCGCATTGTTGGTAGTCGCCCGCGAGCAAGGTACTCGTGCAGGCAGGCAGTGCGCTGCACCCAGACGACTGGTGAGCACTTCACTTCGAGAAGTACGCGCGGCGCAGTCTCAGTCGATGCTAGCGCTATCGCTCACCGGGGTCGGGTGTCGTCAGCACCCTCGGCGGACCATCGGCGTCACCGGACTCCCGTAGCCCTTGGCCTCACCGGAAACTCACGTGATCCAGCTTCCCGAAAGCGCCTAGCCCTGCCCAGACACACCCATGTCATCCGCCAACCAAGCTTTCGCCTTCACCCACTCAACACGAACGGTGCGTTCCGTGAGCCCAAGCACCTCAGCCACTTCCACCTGCGTCATGCCACCGAAGAAGCGCATCTCCACGATACGCGCCAGGCGAGGGCGCTGGGCGGCGAGGCGTTGCAAGGCTTCGTCGAGCTCCAGCAACACCTCCCCCCGGCCCTGTGTTGGAACCGTGTCCTCATCGAAGGTAATCGGCCGCTGCCCGCCGCCCCGCTTCTCCGTGGCGCCTTCACGAAAGTGATCGATCAACACCTGGCGCATGGCGCGCGAGCACAAGGCGTAGAAGTGGGCGCGGTCCTGCGCCGAGGTCACGCCGGGGTCGAAGAGCTTGAGGTAAGCCTCGTGCACGATCTCCGTGGTTTGCAATCCTCCTCGGCCCACGCGGTTGAGCTGCTGCTGTGCCAAGGTCCTAAGCTGAGGGTACAAGGCCTCGAGCATCGCTTCGCGGGCGTGCTCATCGCCAAGTTTGGCCGCGTTCAGGAGCTGCGTGACTTCCACATCCATGGGGTTTCACTCGAAGTGATCTCGCGCCAAATGATATCGTGCCCGCTAGATAGCCGAAACGATCGCCCTGCCTTATGACACCCGAACGCTGGGAGCAGCTCGAACCGATCCTCGACGCCGTGCTGACCATCGACGAGGAGCAGCAGGAGGCCTGGCTGGAAGCGAACTGTCCCGACGTCGCCGTGCGCACGGACGTGATCGCGATGCTGCAAGCGGGCCAGGCGAGTGGGTTCCTCGAGGGGCAAGCGCTGGATTTCGCTGCCCCGGACCTAGCGCCGCAGGCGCTAAGCGACGCGGATGCTCTGGCAGGTGCTGGCAGGTCGATCGGCGCCTGGCGCGTACTGCGCGAGCTGGGTCACGGCGGCATGAGCGTCGTGTACCTCGTGCAACGCGCGGACGGTCAGTTCGATCAGCGCGCGGCGCTCAAGCTCCTGCGTCACCCCGGAGGCGATCGTCAGGATCGCGAGGCGCGGTTCCTGGCAGAACGCCAGATCCTCGCAGCGCTTGATCATCCTCACATCGCGCGGGTGATCGACGGCGGCTTGTCGTCGGCGGGGTGGCCCTACCTCGTCCTCGAGTACGTGGACGGCTCACCGATCTCGGACTACTGCCGAAGCAAACGGTTAGGCCTCGACGCTCGCCTCGCGCTGTTCGCGCAAGTGTGCGAGGCGGTACAGCACGCCCACCAGCGTCTGGTGGTGCATCGAGACGTGAAGCCAAGCAATGTGCTGGTGTTCGTCGACGACGAGGGCCAGGCGCAGATCAAGCTCCTGGACTTCGGCATCGCCAAGCTTCTCGATGAGCCGGCCGAAGGGGCCCTCACGCTCACGGGGGTGCGCCCGATGACACCGCAGTACGCCGCGCCCGAACAACTGCTCGGCGAACCCATCACCACGGCAACGGATGTGTATGGCCTTGGTGTGCTGCTCTTTGAGCTACTCACCGATCGCGCGCCCTATCGTTTCGCGGTCCATCGGCCAAGCGAGATTGAGCGCGCTATCTGCGTGGACCCGCCGCCGCTGCCCTCGGCGGTGGCAGCTGAGCAGGGCGATGCCACGGTGCTCAAGATCCCCCAAGATCTGGATACGATCGTGCTCAAGGCGATGGGCAAGTCGCCACAGGAGCGCTATCGGTCCGTGTTCGAGCTGGCGGAGGATGTTCAGCGCTATCGCCAAGGCATGACCGTACTCGCTCGTCGAGCGGGCCCTGCCTATCGCCTGCGCAAGTTTGCGGGGCGCCATCCGTTCGGCGTCTCGAGTGGCGTCGTCGTTGGGGGGCTGATTGCTGCCTTCATCGGTGCACTTGTGCATAGCCAGGCGCTTCTGAGCGATGAGCGCGACCGCGCCCTGGCGGAATCCGAGCGGGCGCGCCTGGAGGCGACCAAGGCGAGCCAGGTGACGGGATTCCTCGTTGATCTCTTTAAGGCAAGCAATCCGTTTGAGGCGCGTGGCGAAGACCCAACCGCATCCGAGTTGCTCGCGCGGGGCGTGGAGCGAGTGGATGCACTGGCATCTCAACCGTTGGTGCACGCGGAACTGCTAGCGACGCTGGGAAGCGTCCACGCGAGTCTTTACAACATGTCGAGTGCGGACCCCCTCCTGGTGCGTGCCAAGGACGTGCGCGTGCAGGCGCTTGGTCCCGATGATCCCGCAGTGGCACAGAGCGCCCTGGCGCTGGCCATGAACCGATGGCGACAGGGAAAGCTGGACGATGCCGAAACCCTGCTGAGGGAAGCGCAGCGGATCGTCGACGGTGCGGACCCCAAGGCCCTCGTACGATCCACCGTGCGGCGCCGACTGGGGCGCATGATGATCGATCGAGGTCACCACGAACAAGCCGAGTCATTCTTGCAGGAAGCCCTCCTTATCGAGGCGAGCATCAACGATGAAGGAAGCCTGGAGCGCGCGTTCGCATTGCGTAACCTCGGCATCCTGCGCGAGGACCAAGGGCGGTATGAGGATGCGGTAGGTCTGCAGACTGAGGCCGTGGAGATGGCTGAAGCCTATTTGGACGCAGACTCACCCTCGCTGGCGCTGACGTTTCAGGCGAGCCTCGCGGGTGCCCTACGGCGCGTTGAGGATTTCGAGCAGGCAGAACTCATCAACCGTCGCGCGTTGGCGATCGGGGAGAAGGCCTTTGGCCCAGACAACGTCGTACTTTCAAACCTCTTGGGCAACCTCGCCACCGCCCTACACCGCCAAGGAAAGCTCGAGGAAGCCCAGGCCGTGAATCAGCGTGCCCTTGGGCTGCGACGCAGCGCCTACGGTGACGTGCATGCGGAGACGGCGCTTAGTCTGAACAACATGGGCAACCTGGCGCGAGTGATGGGACGTTACGATGAGGCGGTGACCTATCTACAGGAAGCGCTCGAGATTCGCCAGGAGCTTTTCGGACAGCAACATCAAAGCTTGATCGATACGCTAGGTAACCTCGGCGACGTGGAACTCGCGCTCGGCCGACCTAGGGAAGCTGCGCGCTACTTCGAGTCGGCGCTGGAGAACGCCCTGGAGTTTCTGGATCCCTCGGCGGAGGTGATCGGGGAGCTGCGCGAGTTGGTCGCGCTGGCGAAGCGGGAGGCCGCCGAGGGCGAGTGATCGGGAAGCCACGCATGCTTGGTGCTTCGGCGGGCCATCTGTAGTGTAGCCTTATCATCGTTGCTCTACTCGTGCAGGGTGATCCACATCTAAGTCGAAGGCGGCGCGCCCGAAGCCCGCTTCTACGCAGCAGATCCGCTACATGGTTCTCACTGCACGGCACGCCTCGATCCACCAGCTCTCGAGCGATTCGGAGCGAACCGTAGATCCGGTTGCTGCGACACGACCTGGTAGAGCAGCGTCTGCTCGGTACGATCTTTCAATCAGCCAGTACTCGAGCACCCAGTCGTATCTCCGGCACCGTTGCCGCGTCACCCGTACCGCATCCTTTGCCGATCGCCCCGGCCGTTAGCCGTAGGAATCAGCGTCGAAGCGCGGCTCGAGGACGGGCTCCAGGTACATCTTCACCACTGTCTGCGCCACAGGGTCGGTCACCGTCGGGATCCCGAGCTGGCGTACGCCGCCGCTTCGCTTCGGAAGATCCACTTCCATGACCGGTGGCGGAAAGTAGCTCCCCGAGGCCATGCGGTTCCAGACCCGGTAGAGATTGCGTGATAGGTTCGCTTCGAACCCGGCAATGCTCTGCGTGTCTATCCCCGCCGCGCCACGGTTCGCCTTCACGCGCTTCCATGCGTCGTAGACCGCGCGCTTGGTGATCGCAAACGGCTTTGTCGATATCGTCAACTCATCCCTCCACAGAGGTTGGTCAAGTCCATCTACAGGACTACGTGGCCCCTTCGCTGCACGCCCGTTGCAGGCGCTTCAGCACTACTACGAGCCACTCCGCCCCTGCATCGCGCATCGGTGTTCCCCCTTGTGGTGGCTGCCACTTGTGAGTTTCCCTTCGCATCACGATGTAGGTTCCCATGTTCCGAAGCGAAGCCTGTGGCGAGGTCATGCCGCCTACATACCGGTTGCCGTCTGCGCAGTAATCAGGTGTCCCGCAGACTGCTCCCAGGGGTATCGCGCGCCCCTGTTTTCGACAACGTCTGGAGCCTTTCGATACGTCATCAGCGGTTCGCTAGCGCTCATCTCCTCGGCACGCACCTGATGCAGTCACGCTGCATCGTTTCCCACGCGCTCACCACCACGCCTTTTGGACGCAGCAGCCGTGGGTGGTTTGGTGCCTCCTCCTGAAAGGCGACTCCCCCCATCTTCGCCACAGCACCGCCTGCCAGAAGGCAAGCGTTCGTGGCACACCACGATAGGGCCTCTTCAGCGTGTACCGACCCTCACCGCACTCCGTCAGCGACAGCCGTGGCTGCGTCAACGCTGGCCGCGCAATTTACCGGCCCAGCCGCTCCACCTTCCGCCGCTGATCCGCGCGCGCCGCTCCCCCTGCGTGGCGCGAGAACCCGCTCACCCGCGCCACTCGCTCGCTCGCCGCCCACTCCTCCTCAACCGCCGGCAGGGTGCGCAGCATGAATGCCTTCTCACCCCCCTGCGAACCCGCCGCGATGCGGTACGTGATCGATGCGCCCAGCAGCCGATCCAACGGACGCGCATCGCCGCTTTCACTCAGCCACGCCTGATCCTCCGCTCGCTCCAGCAGCCCACGGCGCTCCAAGTGCCGTCCAGCGCGTTCGACGATGCGTGCGAGTAGCTGCTGCAGCTCTGCCGAAGTCGGCGCCGACACCGATACGAAGCGCGAACCACCCTGGCGGCCGGCGACGTAGACGCCATCCAGAACGATTAGGTGGAAGTGGATATTGAGGCTAGGGCACCGGCGAAGCGCTGCACCAGAGTTACCGCACCGCCTCGGGCGTTCGCCCGCCGGTGGCCGATGCGCCCGATAAGTCACGACTCGATCGCCCGCACCACCAGCCACAGCACAAACCCATCGCTTCGGGCTCTGGCGCAAAGAGAAATCTCAACGGGAATAGCACGCTCAGCACCCACTGGCGGATCGGTACCTCCAGCAACATCTCTTCCATCCGCCGCTCGGCGTGGCATGCCGCGCAGCGCACCCGCAAGAACCCGTGCCCAGGCTAGCGCGCGGCATGTGCGATCATTGGCGCTCTGACACTGCGAGGGAACGCTTATGTTCACGAACAAGAAGCACAGCATTCGCGTAATCGCCGCGCTGGCGATCGGTCTGGTACTCGGCACCCCAGCGGCGCTCGCCCAGCAGGACATCTTCATCGACTTCGGCCGCGGGCCGGAAGCCGTACACCTGCCACCGCAGATCGAGTCCGGCGAGGCTCTGCCGCTCGTGATGATGCTGCACGGCTACGGCTCCAGCGGCCTGCTCACGGACATCTACCTCGGCTTTACGGAAGAAGCCGACCGGCGTGGGTTCATCCTCGTCAAACCCAACGGGCGCGTCGATATCTACGGCAACCGCTTTTGGAACGCGACGCCGGCGTGCTGCCAGTACTTCGGCCAGAGCAACGACAGCGCGTATCTGCGGCACGTGATCGACTCGCTCACCCAACGCTACGCGATCGACGAGGGGCGCATCTACGTCACCGGCCACTCCAACGGTGGGTTCATGTCCCACCGCATGGCCTGTGACCACGCGGATCGCATCGCGGCGATTGCGGGCATCGCTGGCGCCACCTGGGCCGACCCCGGGGCAAACTGCACGCCCACCGAGCCCGTCGCCACCCTACAGATCCACGGTACCGCTGACCTCACTATCTTGTACAACAGCGGCTGCCTGGTGGGCCTAGGCTGCTACCCGAGCGCACGCTTCACCGCCTACAGTTGGGCCGTGCTCAACGGCTGTGAGCTGCAACCGGAGACGGCGCAGGAACAGCGCGACTTCACCGCCCGCGCGGGCGCCGAGACCACGCTGCAGGCGTATCCAAACTGCGATGCGGGGGGTGCCGCCGCGCTCTGGACCCTGGCCGTGGGTAGCCACGTGCCCGCCTTCACGAGCGAGTTCCTGCCCGCGATGGTCGACTTCCTGTTTACATACGAGAAGCGCTAGCGGCGCTCGAGGTGAGCAACAACTAGTTTGCGCGCCAAGCGATGGCTCGCCACCGGCGCGTTGCCTCAACGGATAGCCCGCGTAGACTACGCGCCGTGAACGGCCGGATACGACATTCCCGCGCGCTGCGCCTGCTCATGGTGGGCGCGCTCCTGCTGCGCGTCGCGATCCCGGCGGGCTACATGCCCGCGAGCATCGCCAGCGATGGCTGGTATCTGCAGTGGTGTCCGAACGGGGTGTCCGCCGAGGTCATGACCGCGCTCTTCGAGGCAGCGGGAAGCACCGAGTCGTTTCAAGGCGCCCACCAGCATCAGCATCACCACGGTCACGCCCAGCCTGCCGCCGAGGAGGCGGACACGCCCCCTTCCGGGGCCACGCACTGCGACTTCGGCATCCTCAGCGCCGACGCCCACGGTGCGCCGCAGTCCGCACCACCACCGGCGCTCACCCCACCCGCCGAGCTGGCGGCTCTGCCGGGCAAGTCGATCGTGCCCACGCGCCCGCGCACGACCTACCTCGCCCGCGCACCCCCACGTCATCGCTACCTCCCTAGCTAGAACCTAATCTCTGCATTAGCCTATCGCCATCGGCTAGCTGCGGTCGTGACGTGTTTGGCGCTCAGCCAAGAGCGGAGCGCCGTCTCTGGAGCTTTCCAATGAATGCCTTACCCTTACGCGGGATGGGCGAGGGATCGACGACGATCGCCCGCGCACTCCGCCCGATCTGCCTCCTCGCAGCAGCGCTGGTCACCACCAGCGTTCTGCTGCCCCACACCGGCCACACTCAGCCCACCGACGACGCTAGTTGGCAGCTCGAAGAGGTGCTCGTGATCGGCGATGCCGACGACACCTACCAGAGCGACGGCGCCAGCGTCCTGCGCAGCGACGTACCGCTGATAGACTGGCCGCAGTCCGTGCAGGTGCTAAACCGCACGCTGCTCGACGAGCAGCGACTCACTACCCTGACTGAAGCCCTGGTCAACGTCTCCGGCGTGATTCCCAACAACGAGCAGGAGACCGTGCTGGTCAACCCGTTCATTCGCGGGCTCGAAGCGGAGATCTATCTCGACGGCCTGATCGGCTACGGCGACACGGCCGTGATCGACCCCTCGAGCCTCGCCATCGTCGAGCGCGTCGAGGTGGCGAAAGGCCCTACCTCGACCCTGTTCGGGGGCGGCGTTGGCGCGCCGACCGGCGGCCTGATCAACCTAGTGACCAAGACACCGCGTGACGAGGCGTTTCGCGACCTCAGCCTACGTGGCGGTAGCTTCGACACGCTTGCCGCGGCAGCAGACCTCAACCAGCCGCTCAGTGACAGCGTGGGCGTGCGCTTCGCCGGCGAGTACTTCCAGTCCGACGACATGATCGATGCGGTCGAAATCGAGCGCCTTACCTTGAACCCTTCCCTGCGCTGGGCGCCCGGCGAGGACACGACCGTGCTCGTGCGCGGCGTGTACAACCGCATCGAACAGATCGAGTACACGGGTCTACCGGCCGAGGTGATCGACCTGCCGGGCGTGGATCCGCGCCAGTTCAGTGGCGCCATCAACGGCCCGCCGACGGAGATCACGAACAGCTCTGTGCACCTGTCCGTCGATCACAGCTTTTCCTCCTCGCTGTCCGTGCAGGCGCAGGTGCGCCGCTTCGAGAACGAATTCGACGAGTTCTCGTCCTTCCCGTTCCTCGGCTTCTTCCCTATCGAGGGCACAGCCGTGCCGATCATTCGCGGCCAGCTGCCCGTGGATACCACGGAGTGGACCGGCGATGTATCGCTGGCCTGGCGCACACGCACGGGCGGCGTCGAGCACAACGTGCTCGTCGGCATCACGGTGGACGCCACCGACTACGCCGCTGGCAGTGGCTTCGACTTCACGCCCATCGGCGTGCTCGACTACGCCTCGGGCGTGAACACCCTCGACTTCGGCGCCATCCCCGAGCTGAACGCCTTCAACGAGAACGAGTACCGCACCCAGGCCTTTTACCTGCAGGACCAACTGCTGATCGGCGAGCGCTGGCGCCTGCTCGCGAGTGCCCGCGTGTCACGCTACGGCTTGGAAGAGCTGGTCGGCGGCTCAGGCGTGGATGAGACCTACACGGAGGTCGACCCGCGCGTGGGCATCACCTTCAAGGCCACGGAGGCGGTATCGCTCTTTGCGGGCTTCGCTACCGGGTCACGGATCGTGCCCTTCTTCGCCGGCGTGAACGCCGCGCCGCCCGTGCCCGAGACCTCAGAGTCGTACGAGATGGGCGTGAAGTTCGCCTTCGAGAAGCTATCGGGCACGATCGCTGCCTTCATCCTGGATCGCGAGAACATCCCGATCACAGACCTCACCGATCCCTTCTTTGGCTCGACCCAAGAGGGCGCCCAGCGCAGCGAAGGCGTGGAGTTCGACCTGGTGTACGAGCCCATCCCACAGCTGTCCATCCTGGCGAGCGGCGCCTACATCGACGCACGCAACCAAACGGATATCGTCTCCTTCGGCACCATCTTCGCCGAGGGCAACGAGCTCTCGCGCGTGCCCCACACCAGCGCCCGTCTCGCCGCCCGCTACCGCGTGACGCAGGGGGCCTTGCGCGGCCTCGGCGTGGGCCTCGGCGTGACCTACGCCGACGAGGCACCTCTGACCGATGCCAATGACTTCTTCTCCGACGAGTACACGGTGCTCGACATGCAGGCCGACTACGCGATCACCGACAACATCACCTTGAGTGCCAACGTGATCAACCTGTTCGACCGCGAGTACTTCAAGCCTTACCAGTACCTGCTGCAACCTGTCGCCCGGCTTGGCCAGGAACGGTCGGCCTTCATCAACTTGGGAGTGAGCTTCTAATGCCACGCTATGCAAGACTCTCGAACGCGCACGCCGCCGCCTGCCTAGCCTTGACCCTTGCCTTGACCGCCGCAGCTACCGCTCACGCGCACCATGACACGGACCATACGCCCGCTGCGCAGACCGCCAGCACCAGCATGCTACGCAGCTACCCCGAGGCCGGGACCGTGCTTGAGCGACCGCCTCGCGGCATCCACCTGTGGTTTTCAGAAACCGTAGGCAGCGACGATACGATCCTCACCCTCGAAGGCCCCGGGGGCACGGCCCTGAAAATCGTGGGCGTCCATGCGATGGGGGAGGACGACCTGATGGGGATGGTCGAGGGCGATATGCCCGACGGCGAGTACCATCTTCGCTGGTCCCACGATGACGGCGCCGCCTCGGGTGCGGTGAGCTTCCAGGTGCAGCGCCCCGCGGGCTTCGTCGAGGATCGGTGGGAGCCGCCCCTCGACATCGGCGTGGTGCTCTACAACGGCACGGAACCGCTGGATGTGTTCGGCCCCGTCGAGATGTGGATGAATGCAGGCCTGGACCTTATACGCGTGCATTTCATCGCCCAGAGCAAGGCGCCCGTTGCCCTCAGCACCACCAGCTACCCCGCCGCGATGTCCCCTCACCTCGTGCCTCAATACACCTTCGAAGACGCGCCAGCGCTCGACGTGCTCATGGTGCCCGGCGGCCTCGGCACGCTGGCAGAGGTGGACAACCCCGCCATCATCGACTTCATCCGCGAGCGCGGGCAGAAGGCGACCGTCACCACCTCCGTCTGCACCGGCTCTGCTTTGCTCGCCAAAGCGGGACTGCTCAAGGACGAGCAGGCCACGGGCAACAAGGTGTTCTTCGACTACTTGACACAGCAGGGCGAGGCAGACTGGGTGCGCGAAGCCCGCTGGGTCGAATCCGGACGGTTCTTCACCTCCTCCGGCGTCTCCGCCGGCATGGACATGAGCTTGGCCGTGGTCTCGCGCTTCTTCGGCCTGGACGCGGCGCGCATGATCGCGGCATCCACCGAGTACGAGTGGAATGAGGACCCGCAGCGGGATCCCTTCGTGAAGTACCTAAACGCCGCGATGCCTTACATCGAGATGCTCGAGGCACGGGCCAAGGCGCCGTAGGCGCGTGCCGGGTGAGCCGCTCGCCCTAGGCGGCAGCTCACCCGGACCCTGTCAGCTCCCCTGGGGCGCCGTCGGCACGACGTGGACGATCTCCGCGCGCGACGGCGTGCCGGCCACATCGATCAAGAACAGCATGTAGTAGCCCGCCGGGAGCAGGCCCGCTCGCCGCGGCAGTAGCGCCCGCACCTGCTCGCCAGTCTGGCGAAACTGCAGCTCGGCGAAGCGCTGATCGTTATTGAAGGAGTGCGTGACCGCCCCGGTCTTCACCATCGTGACCCGCGCGATCTCCTGGGGCGAGTCCACGGCTAAGCTGAGCACCTCACCGTAGGCCACCTGCGAGGCGGCGAGCGTGTAGCGCGGCCGGGGCGCGGGTTGCTCGGCGTCGAAGAGGTACGGCGGGCTGAACAGCTGTCCGTTGAGGTTGACCAGGGGGCCTGGCACCCCGCCCCCCGCCGTGAGCACGCGACCGTCCGGCATCAGCAGCGACGTGGAGTGATACAAGCGCGGCAAGTGCTCTGCCGCGAGTGTCTGCCATTGCTCCGTCAGCGGATCCCAACGTTCGGGCGCGAGCGCGGCGCCGTCGCCACCGAGCGCGTTGTCCTCGTCGGCACCGCCCGTGACCAGCACGCTGCCGTCAGGCAGGATCGTGGCGTTCGCCCACTGGCGCTTGAAGCGCATCGACGACGTTGCGCGATAGCTCACCTCAGTGCCGCTCACCTCGATCACCGAAGCGCTGTTGGTACCGCTATCGCCGCTGCCGCCGCCTGCCACGAGGATGCGCCCAGGACTGTACATCGCGGAGGTAGACGTCAGGGTACCGTTGTCCGTAAGAAACGCGCCGGCTTCGATCAGGGTGCCGTCGCCGCGGTAGTCGAGCAGGTGCATGAAAAAGCCGGAGTGGCCGAACACCAAGCCATTCGGCATCACCCAGCTGCGTGGGTAGAACCAGCGCAGGCCGCCCCAAGCGTAGTCGCTGGTGGCGCCGAGGAGGCTGCGCCATCCTTCGCCAGGCGTGAAGACTTCCGGGGTCAGCATCGGTGCGCCGGTGACGCCTTCGTCATTGCCGCCCATCACCAGCACCCGCCCGTTCGGCAAGCTGATCGTGGTGGGGTACCAGCGCGGGTAGGTCATGCGCGCGTCGGCGTCGCGCAGCTGCTCGGTGGCGTCGTCGAAGAGGGTGGTCTTGGCGTTGCGGATGTTGTCGCCGTCGCCGGGTTGATCGCCGCCCGCCGTGAGCACCTCACCCGTGCCCGGGAGCACCACTTGGGCAGCGCAGAAGATATCCGTTTGCGTCTCGTTAGGCAGCAGCTTGAAGGCCTCGGGCCCAGTGCCCAGGGCTGGGTCCCACACGCTGTACTCCAGATAGCCGCTCTGCTGACCACCGCTGGTGGTGCCGAAGGTCATCACCTTCCCTTGGGGCGTGAGCACGGCGTGAATGGGCACGAGGTTCCAATCGATCAGCTCGCCCCATCGCCCGCTTATATCGTTAGCGTTTGCCGAAGCACTCAGTAAGGTCGAGACCAGGGAGAGCGTTAATACAGCCGTTCGCTTATTCATCGTTGGTGTTCTCATGCGATGTGGATAGGGGGCTGGGGAGCTCGGCTTGCAGGTCGGTAAGCGCATTGCGGTGCGTAGCAAGCTGGCCCATCTCCTGTAACCGCACGATCGCAGCGAGCTCGCGGGCGACTCGCGATACGTCAAAGCGGTCCGCTACGTAGCGCTGGGCCACCAGGCCGTCGGGCCTACCAGCAGCAGAGTCATTCGATGATCGATCTGCCCACGCACATCCGACGCGCCGACCTTCACACTCACCTGGTCGAGCAGGCGCTGCAACGTGTCTGGGCCCGTGATACGCGCGAAGGTCCAGTGGCGGGTGTCGGCCCCATGAGCCTCGGCGAAAGTACGCATGGCGGCGGGCGTGTCGTGCTTGGGATCGAGGGAGATCGACAGGATGGCGGTGCGCATCTTCACCTCATCGGTCAGCTCCCGTTGGACGCGCGCCAGCAGGCGTGCCTGCTGGGGACAGGCGCCTTGGCAACGGGTGAAGAAGAAGCTGAGAAGCGTGGTGCGCCCGGCGAAGTCGTCGAAACTGAGGGAGGCGCCCGTGGAGGACTCCAACGGCGCAGACCAGTCGTACGCGTTGACCTGGGCGACGCCGCCGCACAACACGCTCAGCAAGACGATCATCAATCGTGCTTGCCGCGCCGAGGGGGAGAATCCGGTGCATATTCGCGTCATGCTCAAGCGGGTGCCTCGGGCCTGGCGTCGCTTCAAGAGGTCAGCTTAGCCAGGCGCTCAGGGCGAGCCAACCGTGCAGCGCCGCACCCACTGCATCGTGCCACGCCCGCCGATGAAAGCGATACACGCCCGCACCCCGATTGCGCAGGGCTTGCGATGGCCCCCCGAGGCGCGTAGGACAGAGCCTTGTACTCCGTCAGCTTTTTATCCTGTTTGATGTCCAGCCCCGACCACTACGATATCGCCGTCATCGGCAGTGGCGTCATCGGTGCCGCCGTCGCTTGGCAATGCGCACGGCGTGGGCGACGCACCGTACTCCTCGATCGCCACCCCGCTCCCCACAACCTCGGTAGCTCGCACGGCCAGACCCGGCTGCTTCGCGTCGCCTACGCCGAGGGCGCACGATACGTGCCTCTCGTACGGCGGGCGATCCGCCTCTGGCGAGAGGTGGAAGATCAGGCAGGGCAAGTGCTGTTTCGCCAGTCTGGCGTTGTGTACGTGGGACAGGAGGACAGCCCGCTGATCGCGGGCGTTCGCACAGCCGCAAGCGCGCACGAGGTACGAGTGCGCGAGATCGATCGGGCAGCGCGATCCGAGTGCATGCCCGAACTGCAGGTCTCGCCCGACTGGACGATGCTCATCGAGGATGAAGGGGGCTATCTATACGCAGAACCGGCGGTACGCGCGATGCTCGAGCTCGGCGCGGCGACCTCGACGCTAACGTCTCGTATTGCCAACGTGGTCAGCTGCCAAGAATGCGGTGAGGACGTCGCTATCTCGTTGCAGACACGGGAGGAGATTCGGGCGACCCACGCCGTCGTCTGTGCAGGCGCCTGGGTGGGGGATCTACTGCCCGCCGTCGGTGAACTTGTGCAACCGCACCGACAGCTCATGCATTGGTTCGACGGCGACCCGAAGCGCTTCGGCGAGACTGGGTTTCGTCCCTTCGGCGTGAACGACGCTCGGACCAACACGTTTTTCTACGGCTTCCCGCGTATCGACGGTTTGGGCGTCAAGCTCGGCGATCACTTCGCTCGCGACCCACTTCGCCATGCGGACGATCGACAAACCGTGGTAGGGGATGGCGAGGTGGCCTCGACGGCGGCATTCGCCCGCCAGCATCTTCCGGGACTAGGGCGCCGCCTGCACTCGCGCAGCTGCCTGTACACGTGCACGGCCTCGGAGGACTTCCTGCTGGACTGGGCGCCTGGGTCGAGGCGAGTCTACGTTTGCAGCGGGTTCTCCGGCCACGGCTTCAAGTTTGCTCCCGCGATCGGCGAGGCGGTCGCGCAAACCCTGCTCGAGGAAACCGTGACCAGCGACATCGGTGGATTTCGCCTTTCCACGGTCGCGTGAGCGCCCCACACCGACGGCGTCACTCCTCAAAGCGCCCTTCTGTCGATGCAGTCTGCGTTCGTCACCCTTAGGCGACAGACATAGGCCAAGCCTGGTCTCGCTACTGGCAACTGCTGATCGGGTCTGGGACAGGGCTGGTTCGCCGCCAGGCCGGATGATGCTCGCGTCTTCGTCTCGGGCGACGACGCCGTGCTCGCGAGCGATGACGGCCTGACCCACACGTCGATCGGTGGCCCAGGCAAGGCGGGGCGCCTGGCGATGGCATCCGATGCCACCTTGTGGTTCACCGCCGATGACGGTACCGGTGACCCTGGACGGGGCCTTTGGCGCTACCGCGAGGCGGAGGGTTGGCAAGCCGTGCTCGACCCCGATGTTCTCGAGGGCGGGGAGAAGCTGCGCGCCGAATACACCGTGGCCGTAAGCGTAAGCCCGGCGGACCCCGAGGTGCTCGCCATCAGTACGGCGGATCCTCCGTTTCGCGACGCCTCGCGCGCTAGCGGTCCCTTCTTCAGCCGTGACGGCGGCAGCTCCTGGCGCGCGATCAACGCCAACTTGCCGCTCCTGCGCGCCTCCGCCATCGCCTTCGATCCCCACGATGCGGATCGCCTGTACCTCGGCACCGACGGGCGCGGCTTCTACACCGCGCGCATTCTGGATTCGGATCGCGACCGGATCGATGATGCCGTCGATAACTGCTCGCAGGTGGGCAACGCCGACCAGCGAGACAGCAACGGCGATGGTTTCGGTAACGTGTGCGATCCTGATCTCAACGGTGATCTGCGGGTGAACATCCTCGACCTGCGCAGGCTACGCGAACGTTGGGGCACGGATGATGCGGACGCGGATTTCGATGGTGATGGGGTGGTGGGCGCTGGCGATCTGCAGATCATGCGCGCCTTTCTGTCCGGCCCGCCAGGCCCTGGGGCGCGCTAGCGCGTCACCCTTCACAGCGCACTTCGGGCCGCCTGTGGCACACTCCGACGCTCACCAAAAAAGCCCTATGGCGCACGGCGCCGCGTGGGCGCCCCCCTCGAGACGCTGTGCCAACGCGACGAAAGACATCCACCGCCATTAAGCACCTCGCGCAACGGCTGAGCCAGCCGACGCTCCCAGCCCTGGTCGTCGCAAGTTTGGGGCGCTCCGGTAGCACGCTCCTGCACGAGGCGCTCGTCGATGCCATGGCAGAGCGGCGTTTCGGTCCGCTCGCCGGCCCAAGCAGGCGCCTGGCGAAGGACTACGTCTGGGATCTCGACGGAGCCACCCTGTACCGCGGCGTCGTCTACAAGACCCATGATTTCCCCGAAGCATTAGCGGCTCAAGCGCGAGCGGTCCGTGCCATGTTCATCTTCGGCTCAGCGCAAGATGCGGCGCTCTCCGTGCGCACCTGCTTCGATCGCTACGGCCCCACCTGGATCGGCGAGCACTTCGCGCACCTGCATGCCGACGGTCCCTACGAAGAGCTGCTGACGCGCGACGTCCTACGCTTTGAGGAACAACTCCGGCGCTGGGCCAGCTACACCGACGTTCCAGTACTGTGTCTGCGCTACGAAACGCTTTGGGATCATATCGCCCACCTACGAGAGTTTTGTGGCGTGCCGGTGAGCTTGCCGCCACGCCGCCAACGGGAGCGCAACGACGCTGGCGCGGACACCCTCGACGCCGCCAATAGCGTCTACGCCCCTCTCGATCGCATCATCGATCGACTGCCAGACGCGTTCATCGGTGGGTCAGTAGAGGATCCACAGGGTTTGTGGACGACGTAGTGCCTAGGGCGAGCACCGGGGAGCCGACGGAGATCAGCGAAGCAACCGTGCGACGCAACGCCCTTCGCTCATCACCGTTCATCGCCTTCGCCTTCATCACCAACGCCGTCGCCAATCTAGCGCTGATCGGGTGGCTGCAGCGCTTGGGCGGGTTCGCCCTGGTGGGTACCTGGTCGCTGCTGAACGCGCTGGTAGTGTTCATGCTAGTCGCAGATGGTGGCCTGTCGCTGGCGCTCACCCGCGAGGTGTCGATTCGTGGCGTCACGCGGAGTTGGCCGACCCACCGTTGGCTGCTCACACGAAGCACGCTCGCATTGCTCGCGATGCTCCCGTTAGGCCTCACGATTGCGTGGCTCACCGAGCTTCCGGCGAAGGTGGTCGGTGGGTGGGCCTGCGCTCTTCTCGCTGGCGCGTTGCAGGTGATGAGCGGGTGGGCGGTGACGGTGCGCTTGGGGCAGCATGAGCAGTACTGGCGCAACGTGGCTACGATCCTACGCGTGCTGACGCAGTCGACGCTCGTCGTCGTGCTGTTGAGCGTCACGGTGTGGGACAACAAGTTCAGCATGGGCGCGGCGCTGCTGGCTGGGGCACTGGCAGAGGTCTCGCTCATCGTTGGACTGCTCGTCGCCGTCGACGGCGCGAAGATCCGTGCCGCACGCCACATACCCTCCCCCAGCTTCCGAGAGGTCGTTGCGCTCACCAAAGGCTTTGGGGCGACCAAGTTCCTGCAGGCTCTGCTGGAACCACTCACCCGCGGCTTGGTGGGCGTCGTGGCGGGTACGCCGGCGCTCGGCGCGTTTACCGTGAGCTGGCGACCCGCATCGCTACTGCGATCCATCGTGTCGGAGGTGCTGCGCGTGTTGCTGCCCGGCATCTCGCGCCTCCACCATGATGGAAATCGTGAGGCCACCTTAGCGATTGTTCGCGATAGCGTCTTAGTCCAAGCCCTGATCACCGTGCCCGCGTGCCTGTTTGCGGCGATCAACGCGCAAGCAGCACTTGAGCTTTGGCTCGGTACAGTGCCACTGGCCGCCGTGCACGCGTGCCAGATCTTCCTCGCCGCCCTAGCACTCTCGTCCTGGTCCGTCCCCTATTTCTGGGCCCTACAAGCGGTGGGTGACGCAAGCTTCACGGCAGTGGCGACACTAGCGCGCCTGTTGCTGACACTCGTCCCCGGTGCCGCCGCACTGTGGTGGTTTGAGGGCGATATTCGCGCATTCGCCATTTGCGCATCGGTCGGGATCTTGGTGGCAGCGGTGAGCTACCTCCTGCGGGCCGATCGGCGCTGGGCACTCCTGTCGCCGATTCTGCACGACATTCGCTGGGTGCGGACGGCAACGGTGACTGGGCTGTCGGTGTTATTGGCCTTGGCGACCGCTAACGTACCCACCGCGTGGATTCCGTCAACCGCTTCGCTCCTGCTTGGGGGCACCGTCTATGCAGTGCTGTTGGTGGCGCTGCCGCTGCTCTTGATGCAAGGCGGCCATTTCACCCGGAGCAGCGAGGGCCGCAACCGGAATGAACACATAGAGGAGTAGGCGGCGTGCCTACCAAGTGCGACGCCTGCGACATGCCGCGAAAGGCAGCCCGCGCCGAGACGCGAGCCACTCTCAGTAAGTAAGCAACGCTCGCTCAGTCGGCGGAGAGTGAGCTGATGTAGGCCACTACATCCTTGATCGCCTGCTCATCGGCAAGCGTCGCGGCCATACCGATCATGGAGGCACCGTACTGATCATCGGGATTGGCGCCTCTTGCGCCATTCTTAAAGTACTGGAGCTGCCTCGCCAGATACCAATCATGTTGACCGGCCAACTTGGGCGCATTGAGCGCGTCGTTGCCCTCACCGTTGGCGCCATGGCATGCGGAGCACACGGCGTACAAGGTTTCCCCCTTGGTCGCATCACCGGAAAGCGTGGTCTCGGGCTTGGAAGCGGGCAGTGTGTTGATGTAGGCGACGACGTCTTCCACTCCGCCATCTTCGACCAGTGTCAGCGACATGGAGTACATCTGACGGCCAAACAAGTCACCTTTCTCATATCCCCGTGTACCGGCCCGAAAGCTGTTTAAGTGCCTCTCCAGGTACCAGCCGTGCTGTCCGGCCAGGCTTGGCGCGTTCAACCTAGCGCTGCCCTGCCCTTCAGCGCCGTGACAGGCAGCACACGTCCAGTAGGCCTTTTTCCCAGCCTCAACGTCGCCCGCGTGGGCGACCACGTTGAGCGAGGCCAATACCACGGCGATGATCAGTCTCTTCATAAATCCATCCTCTGCGGGCCAACAGACTTCTATCGATCCCAACATCGCTGGCCCCCATGCCAGCCTTGGATGTCAGCATCAAAACGAGAGAGTCTTACTTAGGTACAAGATCGGTAGATATACCCCATATCACGCGGCGATCGATTGCAATCAAAGCGTGTTCTCAAGCCAACACACAACAATCGGGTCAGGATGTGAGCGCATAAGTATCGTTCCCATTCTCATCACTATTAGCAGTAGGGGTTGCGCGCAGCTGCATCCAAAAGCGTCCAGCGTTCAATGCCTATCTTATTCATTCGCTGAGCGCGGAGCCTTGCTGGAGCGCGGTCTCCTGAGACTTCCGGATCGAGGCCAGGGCGCACCCGCCTTGAACCTAATCGTGGCGCGAGCCCCCTTGCGCTGGCCGGAGCTTGGAATACCCTCCGCAGCAAGCGAACCGCTACGGTGGCGGGGCGAGTGAACGCGTTCTCTTGTCGACGACTCGCGCCAGACTACGCGATGAGCCACAGCCGCAACGCCAAGCGTAAGCACAGGACTCTTGGGCAAGAGACTGCTGAGGCGAGAAGGTAAGGGCGTGCAGAACCACGAGACCTTACGAAAAGTTAACGCGGGCACGAGTTTTTTCTTGCCGGAAACCAGTCTTTATGCATCCTCACGTACAGCTAACTGAGAATGAGGTATCCTTAGTGCTGATTGCCGCGACTAGCCATTGAAAAGCCGCTGCAACATTTCGTAAAGCCTCAAGCGATCGATAGGTCGTGACTAGCCAACCGGGGGATAGGATGAAGAAGTCAAAGCTCATGAAGACGATCAAGGCGATCAACGCCTATAAATGGCCATCACCGCAAAAGCGCGCCGTGATCACCGCGCTCGCGCTCGGCGAGAAAGGGACCAGCGCACATCTTTCTGAACTGCTCGAGATTCCGCTTCGAACGCTTCACGTGCTGTGGTCGTCCCTGCGCGCCGAAGGATGGGTCGAATGGGACGGCGAGCAGTACACGGTCACGGACGAGATCAAGGCCACTGTTGCAACGTGGCAAACGCTGGCCGAGGCGAGCTAAGGTGCCTCCTGGCAACGAGAAGGGTCTGACCGCCACTGGCGGTCAGACCCCGCCTGCTGACCGGAGGTTCGCAGGTCCGGCGTACTAGACCTCCGGAACGACTGACTGGAGAGCAGAGCTTTCTTGGGCTGCTATTCAACTACCCGGCACCGGACAAACGCTAACAACAGAATCAACACGATCCACACAGTCTGGATTGAAGCCCTGACGTTGCGCTACATCGTTAGTCCGGACGTTGTTTGGAGCATCCCAGGTCGCCTACTACCTATACCAAAAGGTAGGCTGCAGGCTGCAAGAGCTGCCGGAAGTCCATCAAACGCGCAGAACTTGAAGGGCAGTTCATTGAACTGCTGAAACGAATGCAGCCCTCAGAACAGCTTTTCGCCGTGGCGCGAGTGATGTTCCGTGAGATCTGGGACTCGCGGTTGGCGAGCGCTCAGGAAAGGGGGGCAGCCCTACGGAAACAGCTTGCGGGAGTGGACAGGAAGGTTGAAGCACTCCTGGACCGCATCGCCGATACGCAGGTCGACTCAGTCGCTAAAGCCTACGAAGGCAAGGTCCGCAAATTACAAGAGGAGCGGATCGCGCTGGAGGAGAAGATCGAGAAAATCGGCAAGCCACGTACGGGTTTTGACGAGGCACTTCGAACTCCTTTGGCGTTCCTCGCAAACCCCCTAAAACTCTGGAGTTCCAACAGCTTGGAGGCGAGACAAACCGTGCTAAAGCTCGCGTTTATCGAGAAATTAGTATTTGACCGTAGCCGAGGACTTCGAACCCCCGAAACCGCCTTACCCTTCAGGGTTTTGGAGGAGCTGACGGGTGGGAATCTGAAGATGGCGCGCCCGGAAGGATTCGAACCTCCGACCCCCTAGTTCGTAGCCAGGTACTCTATCCAACTGAGCTACGGGCGCGCTGCCGACCGAGCGGGCGAACGCCCGCCTCGAAAGGACTGCGAATTGTGCCGACCTCGCCCCACCAAATCAAGGGCTCGACGGCGCTATCTCGGCCGCACTGCCAAGGGACGCGCGGAGGATGTCCTCGTAGTTGCGGATGCGCTGGACGTAGCGAACGGGCTCGGTGCCGCGGGCGTAGCCGTACTTGAGCGAGGGGTAGACGCTTTGGTCCGCCAGCAAGGGCAATACCTCACGCACATCGGCCCAACGGCCGGGATCGCCGCCGCGCTCCCGGGTGAGGGACTGGGCGTCGTGCATGTGGGCGCGGCCTACGTTGTAAGCGGCCAGCGCCAGGTAGGTCCGGTCCGGTTCGGGGATGTCCTGCCGGAAGCGATCTCGCATACGGGCCAGGTACTTGGCGCCGCCCTCGATGCTCTGCGCTGGATCCAACCTATCGGACACGCCCATGGCCTTGGCGGTGGGAAGCGTCATCATCATCAACCCACGCACGCCCGTTGGGCTCTTCGCATTGGGATCCCAGTGTGACTCCTGATAGGCCTGCGCCGCGAGCAGGGTCGGCGCCAGCTCGTATTTCTCGCCGGCCAGCGAGAACAACTCCGCATACTTGGGGTAGCGCCGCTCGAGGCGGCGCTGGTAGGCGCGCAACTCCACGAAGTCGAACAGCTCGGCGTAGGCGTAGTGGCGCTCGAGCACCGCCTTAAGAAGGTCGCCTGTCGCAGGATCGGCGAACCAGGCGCCCAGGGCGGGAAGCAGATCGAACTCGTTGCTCGGGTTGAGCCACCAGACGAGTGCGTCGTCAGTCGTGAGCTTGAATTGGCGGCGCAAGGTGGGATGGTAGCGACGGTTGATGGCGGCGATGTGAGAGTCTGCCACCGTGCACTCAATCCGCTGCTCGGCAACGGCCGCCAGTAGCTGCTCGGTGCCTCGCGCCTCCTCTCGGTAGACCAAGGCCGGGTACTCGGCAGCCAACGCTCGCAGTGTGTCGGCATAGGCGGATCCGGCGGAGACAACGAGCTCGACCCCCTCCAAATCGGCAACCCTGTTTACGCGAGGTCGATCGCGGTGGCATACGACCTGCTGCGAAATTTCCTGATAGGTGGGCCCGGCACGAAACTGCTGCGCCCGCGCCGAGGTTTGCGTTAGGCCAGCTGCCGCCAGATCAGCCTCGCCTGCACTTAGGGCCTCCAGCACCGCTGCGGGCGTGTTGCGGATGAGCAGCTCAAGCTCAACGCCCAGGTGCTCGGCGAAGGCAGCGGCGAGCTCGTAGTCGGGTCCCGTGGGCCGTTCATCACGATCGAGGTAGTAGGTTGTGGGCGCATTGCGCGTGACCACGCGCAGCTCACCGCTGGCTTGGATCGCCTCAAGGGAGCGACCAACGGGTGCCGCAGCCGACACCTCCTGATCTTGCGCGCTGTCTCCGCATCCAGCAACGCCGAGCAGTACCCAAGCAGCAAGCACGGCGAGGGCGATCTTCGCCGGGCACATGTGCTTACACCCAGTCCAGGATCACTTTCCCAGACTGCCCCGACTCCATCAGGGCGAAGGCCTCCTTGTAGTCGTCTACAGGGAAGTGGTGGGTGATGATCGGCGATACGTCGAGGCCGCTCTGCAGCATGCTCGACATTTTGTACCAGGTTTCAAACATCTCTCGGCCGTAGATACCCTTTAGCACCAGGCCTTTGAAGATCACTTGGTTCCAGTCGATGGCTGTGTCGTCAGGCGGAATTCCAAGTAAGGCAACGCTGCCGCCGTGGTGCATGACGCGCAGCAGATCGCGCAGGGCCTGAGCATTGCCGGACATCTCCATACCCACGTCGAAGCCTTCGGTCATGCCGAGCTCGCCCATCACATCGTCCAGGGACGTGTGCCGCGCATCCACGGCAATCGTAGCCCCGAGCTTGCGGGCGAGATCCAGGCGATAGGCATTGACGTCCGTGATGACTACGTGTCGGGCGCCCGCGTAGCGGGCGATGGCCACGGCCATTATTCCGATGGGCCCAGCACCGGTAATGAGCACGTCTTCGCCCACCAGATCGAAGGAGAGCGCCGTGTGGGTGGCGTTGCCGAGGGGATCGAGGATCGCGGCCAGGTCGTCGGTGATCGCCTCGGGCAGCTTGAACACGTTGAAGGCCGGCACGGCCAGATACTCGGCGAAGGCGCCCGCACGGTTCACCCCCACGCCCTCCGTATTGATGCACAGATGGCGACGTCCCGCGCGGCAGTTGCGGCACACGCCACAGGTGATGTGCCCCTCGGCGGAGACGCGATCGCCCACCTCGAAGCCACGCACTTCGCTGCCCATGTCCACGATCTCACCGCAGAACTCATGGCCCACGGCCAGGGGTACGGGAATGGTCTGGCGCGCCCAGTCGTCCCACTGGAAGATGTGGATGTCCGTGCCGCAGATCGCCGTCCGCTTGATGCGAATGAGCACGTCGTTGTGGCCCACAGGCGGGCGGGCGATGTCTTCGAGCCAGATCCCGCGCTCCGCCTTCGCCTTAACCAAGGCTTTCATTAGATGATGACCCCGAGGTCGCGGCCCACCTCCGTGAAGGCCTCGACGGCGGTATCCAGATGCTCGCGCGTGAGCCCCGCCGACATCTGCGTGCGAATGCGCGCTTCGCCCCTGGGCACCACGGGGAAGGAGAAGCCAATCACGTAAACGCCTTTGGTGAGGAGCCGATCGGCCATATCGCTCGCGAGCTTCGCATCGCCCAGCATGACCGGGATGATCGGGTGCTCGCCGGGCTTTAGGGTGAAGCCGCGCTCGGTCATGCGGCTGCGGAAGTACTCGGCATTGCTCGCCAGCGCCTCACGCAATCCGTTGTCGCGCTCAAGGAGATCGAGCACTGCGATGGAGGCGGCGACGATCGGCGGCGCCACGGAGTTGGAGAAGAGGTAGGGCCGCGAGCGCTGGCGCAACCAACCGATCACTTCCTTGCGGCCTGAGGTGAAGCCGCCGGACGCGCCGCCGAGCGCCTTGCCTAAGGTGCCCGTGATGATGTCGATGCGTCCCATCACATCGCGATACTCATGGGTACCGCGGCCGCTCGCCCCGAGGAACCCGGTGGCGTGGCAATCGTCGATCATCACCATGGCGTCGTGCTGCTCGGCCAGGTCACAGATGGCACCAAGGTTGGCGATGGTGCCATCCATGGAGAACACTCCATCGGTCACGATCAAGCGGCTGTTCGCATCGGAGGCATCGGCGAGCTGCGCGGCGAGGTCGGCCATATCGTCGTGCTTGTAGCGCAGCCGGTGGGCCTTAGAGAGGCGAATGCCGTCGATGATGCTGGCGTGATTGAGCTGATCGCTGATCACCGCGTCGCTGGGGCCGAGGATGGTCTCGAACAGGCCGCCGTTTGCGTCGAAGCAGGAAGGGTAGAGGATCGTCTCTTCGGTGCCCAGAAAGGCGCTGATGCGGGCTTCCAGCTCCTTGTGAATGGTCTGCGTGCCGCAGATGAAGCGCACGGAGGCCATGCCGAAGCCGTATTCATCAAGTGCGCGATGCGCCGCCGCAATCACCTCGGGGTGATTGGCGAGACCCAGGTAGTTGTTGGCGCAGAGGTTGATCACGTGGGCGGGCGCACCACCCCCGTCGCGTACGTCGATATCGGCCTGTTGGGGACCATCGATCAGGCGCTCGGCCTTGAACAGTCCCTCGCCTTTGAGCGCTTCAGTTTGCTCGCCGAGCGATTGCAGAAAAGCGGCTGACACGGCAGCACCCCCTCATTGCATGACACTGAGTGTGGGCGCGCATTATAGCGCCGCTGGGGCCGCTCGCTCTCTCATGGCGGCAGGGATCAGCTCGCCGTGCGACGCAGTTCTCCAGGAGGATGGCCATAGCGCCGGCGGAAGGCCCGAGCGAAGGACTGGGAGGAGCCATAACCCACCTCCTCGGCCACCCTGTCGAGGGAGTAGCGCGAATTCGCGAGCAGCTCCCGCGAGCGCTCGAGACGCCACAGGGTGAGGTAGTCCATCGGCGCCAAGCCCATTATCTGCTTGAAGTGTCGAGCGAGCGTCGCCCGCGATGCACCTGCCCGCTGGGCCAGACTCTCAAGCGACCAGGGCGCCGCTAGGTGCCGGTGCATCAGGCCCAAGGCCCGGGCCAGACGCGGCTCTCGCAAGGCGTGGAAGAACCCGTTCACCACCGGCGATCGACGAAGGTGCTCCTTGAGTAGCTGATGGAAGACGAGCTCGACGAGGCGATCGACGGTGACGTTCGCCACGCGACCGCTGCCGTCGAGCTCCTGTTCGATGAGCGATGCGAGCATCGCTAACGACGAACATCGCTTATCGCCTACGCCCACGTAGAGCATCGACGGTAAGGAGTCGAGCAGCGGGTGCTGCACATCCCCATCGAAGTGCACGCTGGCACAGATGAGCTCATGGGTTTGCTCGCCACGTTGGAACTTCGGTGCGCCGAGCGCGCAGGCATCGACCACCTCCTGGCTGGGCAGCAGGGGGCGCCCTGGCTGATCCGCAATCCAGTGAGCGCCACCGCGAGGGAACGCCACCACCTCGTCCGCCCTGAGCCGCAGGGGGTCCACGCGATCACTACGACCTACGTGGCAGTCACCGCTGCGCACGAGATGCAGCAGGGGAGTCGTCGAGTGCGCCACGGACACGCCCCATGGCGCTGCAAGCTGCGAGCGAAAGAACACGCTCCCTCGCGCACGAAGACCCGACAGCACATCGCCAAGCACATCGAAGGTGGCAGGCGAGTTGAGACGATCGGCCTGTTCTGTGAGACGTTCAGCTAATGCCTGCATCAGTTACTCCAGCGATGATCTCCCCACGGCTCGCCACCCGGCGCCCTGAGCCATGAGGCCAGGGCAAGACCCGTGCAAACGCGCCATCAACGGATCGACCCTACCCATCGAATCTCACAAGGAGATCACCGTATGAAAATCGTTAGAACCCTGGCCCCCCTAGCCGCCGCGACCTGCCTCGCCCTGCCTGCCATAGCCAACGCGCAAGACTTCGTCGGCGCGGTGTACGCCATGACCAACGACTTCGATACGAATTCCGTGGTGGCCTACGGCCGAGCAGAGGACGGCGCGATCACAGCGATCGGCGAGTTCGCGACAGGTGGTCAAGGGGCAGCGTTCGACGGCGGCGAAGGCCTGGACCCGCTGATCTCCGCTTACGCCTTGCTGCTCACCGACGACAACGAGTTCCTGCTCGCGGCGAACGCGGGCAGCCAAACGCTTACGGTCTTCAAGGTGGAAGAGGACTTCTCGCTCACAGTGACAGACGAGGTGCCCGTATTCGGCGTAGGCATCAACAGCATCGCCTACAGCGATGGCCTCGTGTACGTGTCGATCATTGATGCGGACGGCGTGTTCGACGGGGAACCCGACCAGGAAGGTGGCTTGCTCGGCTTCGCACTGACCCGGCGCGGCAACCTCGTGCGAGTGCCTGGCTCCGCACGACTGCTCGAGAACCGACCTTCCGCCGTACGCTTCTCACCGGATGGCGAGTTCCTGGTGGTGAGTTCCATCAACGCCGGCTCCAACGCCCTGGCGAGTGGCAGCATCGATGAGATCGTAAGCTACCGCGTGCAGCGCAATGGCCGCCTGATCCCGATCCCGACGGGCCGCGCCACCTCGACGCTCCCGAACAACCGTGAGGGCCGTAACCTGCCAAGCGCTATTGGCTTCGATATCGTGAGTGACGATGGCGGCCAGTACGTGGTGGTGACCGAAGCGCGCGAGTTCGACGCCCAAGGCAACCCTCCTGCCTTCCCCAATCTGCAATCCGGCTCCGTGTCCACCTGGCGCCTGAACGAGAACGGGAGCTTCGCGCCCGTGTCCTTAGATGTCATCGCAGGTAACGACTTCTTCGACGGCGAGCTCACCACCTGCTGGATCGAGTTCTCCGCCGACGGCAACGCCTTCTGGGTCTCCAACGCCCTGCCCGCTAGCCTGTCCTCCTACTCCTTCGACAACGGTGAGATCAGCCTCATCAACGTAGTGGAGGCGCGGGGCACGCCGGCAGAGAACGACGATCCCTTCGGCACGACGGACGGCTGGATCGATCTCGACTCCAGCACTGATGGCCGCTACGTGTACCAGCTCTACGGCCTGAGCGGCGTGATCGGCGTGTACTCGGTCGAGGGCACGGGCCTCACACTGATTCAGGAAGTGGACAACCTGCCCGAGGTCAACACGCAGGGCATCGTCGCCTTCTGAGACCTCGAAAACGCCTGAGCACGCAAGACCCGATGCGCCTACAAGGCCGTCGGGTCTTCTACATAACCATAACGTGCGAACCGCTGCGGCGGCGCACCACCTCTCACTGCCGCGAGCGCATGTAAATCGATGGCAAGAATGCTGCGGCGCAACGACCGCTCTACCTAAGGGAACTGATCGGTACGATCAACTGCAGTGCAAAATATTTTATGTCTTGCGGGGCTGACGGACTTCCCCTACATTCGAGTCGCGGCTCAGGGATCGCCGCCTCATGACGAGGCGATGCGACGCCGTATCCGTCTAGGGATTTACTTATGGAATTAGGGGAAACTCAACGTGAAGTTCATCAAACGTCTCGCCATTACCTCCGTACCCACGCTGCTGCTCGCGGGTGCCGCGCACGCTGACATCTTGCTAGCCGGTCCGGGCCTCAACCTGGATATCCCGGACGATGATCCGGTCGGCGCGTCGGTTACCGTTGTGGCCAGCGGTGGGATGACGGTGGAGACCATCGCGGTCGCCGTCAGCATCGATCACACCTGGGTGGGCGACCACATCTGGACCCTCACCTCGCCCTCCGGGACGAGCGTGGTGCTGATGGACCGTCCGGGCGGCGTCGACGGCGGTGTGGGCGACAGCACCAACCTCAGTTCCGAGGCAGGTGTGATCTTAGACGACCGCTTCCAGACGCCCGTGGAGGAAGCTGGTGCCGATCCGTGTGACTCAAGCGACTTCCTCGGCAACGGCGAGTGCCCGCGCGCCTTCGCACCCGAGCAGTCCTTGGCAGCCTTCGTCGGCGAAGTGGCCGACGGCGAATGGACCCTCACCGTGACCGACAACGCGGGTGCAGATACGGGCACGATCAACGGCTTCGCAATCGCCCTCAACAACCGACCCGGGCAGGCTGAGGTGGCTGCCAAGCAGTTGGCGCAGTAAGCGCTCGACTTCGTCTACGCCTAAGAGGGGCGGCAGCACCACGCTGCCGCCCCTCTTTCGTTGCGCGCCCCAAAAGCAACCATGACCCGGGTAGCCGGCGAGGTGCCCTCGGCGCGGATCGGCTCACACTTCCAACGTACCCATGTCCGTACAGGCGCGAAAATCGTGCGCTGTGTACGCGTTGCGCGCTATTGATCGATTGCAGACTCAACGTCGTTCCAAGCGGCGTTGACCCAGCGCCCTACACCACTCGCGATGGGAGACTGCAGCGCAGCCATGAGCACTCAAGACAACACCCCGGAGACTGGCACTGAGCCGTCTGCACTGAACGAAGTGCTACACCAGGCAATCGACGCGGTCGTCACGATAGACCAAGCAAACCAGGTCACATTTTTTAACCCGGCGGCCGAGCGGCTTTGGGGCTATGACGCCGATGAGGTGATCGGCCAGAACGTCAAGATACTGGTGCCAGAGATCATCCGTGGCCAGCACGACGACATGGTCAACGCCAACCGGACCACCGGCGTGGACAAGATCGTGGGGACGAGCCGCGAGGTGGAAGTCCATCGCAAGGATGGCACCGTCGCGTGGGGCCTGCTGTCGCTCTCACGCGTCAAGAATGCCAACGGTGATACGCACTACACTGCCTTCGTAAAGGACGTAACCGCCGACCGGCGCCGCCGCGAGATGATCCGCCAAACGCTCGACCAAGCGTTGGACGCTGTGGTCACTATCGACTCCGATAACAACGTCACCTTCTTCAACCCTGCCGCGGAGACCCTTTGGGGCTACGATGCGGATGAAGTGATGGGCAAGAACGTGCGCATGCTGGTACCGCAAGTGCACCAAGCGCAGCACGACAACTTCGTGAACGCGAACCGAACGACCGGCGTCAACAAGATCGTCGGCACGGGCCGCGAGGTCGAGGTCCATCGCAAGGATGGCTCTTTGCTCTGGGGCCTGCTAACGCTTTCAAAGCTCGAGTTCGACGGCGAGATCAACTACACGGCCTTCGTCAAGGACGTGACCGCTGAGAAGCGCAGCCGCGAGATGATCACCCAGACGCTCACACAGGCGCTCGACGCGGTAGTCACGATCGACGGCGACAACAACGTCACCTTCTTCAACCCCGCTGCCGAGACCCTTTGGGGCTACAGCGCCAATGAGGTGATAGGCAAGAACGTGCGTATGCTCGTGCCCTCCATCCACCAGTCGCAGCACGACAATTTCGTAAACGCCAACCGCACCACCGGTGTGAACAAGATCGTCGGCACCGGTCGCGAGGTGGAAGTCCACCGCAAGGACGGCTCGGTCGGCTGGGGCTTCCTCTCGCTATCCAAGGTCAAGGTGGGCGATGAGATCAGCTACACCGCCTTCGTGCGCGACATCAACGAAGAGGTGCGCCTTCGCGGTGAGGCCGAGCGCGAGCGTCGTCGCCTCATCGACGGGGTGGTCACCGATGCGAGTGAGCTGCTGCAGGCGATCGCACGCGGCGACCTGCGCACGCGCATGACCGGCGAGTACGGCGAGGACTTCGAGAGCCTAACGACCGCGATCAACGACTGCGCCAATTCCCTGAGCGAGATCGTCACCGAGATCCGCAGCGCCGCCGTGTCGATCGAATCTGGCGCCCAAGAAGTGCTGAACAGCAACCACCAGCTCAACGAGCGCACGGAATCTCAGGCCTCCGCCCTCGAGGAGACCTCAGCCAGCATGGAGGAGATGACCCAGTCCGTCGCCTCCAACGCCACCAATGCCCGCGAAGTGGAGAGCCTGACCGAAGGCGCCGTGAAGGTGGCCACCGAAGGCAACACCGTGGTCGGCTCCGCGATCGAGGCCACCCACTCGATCCGCGAATCCAGCGAACGCATCGGCGACATCACCAACGTGATCAACGAGATCGCCTTCCAGACCAACCTCCTGGCCCTGAATGCCTCCATCGAGGCAGCCCGCGCTGGCGAGCACGGCCGCGGCTTCGCGGTGGTGGCGCAGGAAGTACGCGCCCTGGCTCAACGCAGTGCCGACGCGGCGAAGGAAATCAAGGTGCTGATCCAAGATAGCACCGAGCGCGTGAACACCGGTGCCAGCCTCGTCGGCCAGGCCGGCGAGCGCCTGCAGGAGATCGTGAAGTCCGTCGACGGCGTGAACACGTACGTGACGCAAATCGCCAGCGCCTGCGCCGAGCAGGCCGAGGGCATCAACCTGGTGAGCGGGGCTCTGGTGCACATGGACAAGAGCACGCAGGAGACTTCCGGCCTGGCCAACGCCGCCGCCAACTGCAGTCGCTCTATGAGCGACAGCGCCCGACGCTTGTCCGAGCTCGTGCAGCACTTTGAGCTGCAGGGAGAGGGTCATGGCGGCGTGGTCGACCTGGGCAGTCAGCACGCGCACGATCGCATGGCCAGCTAGCACGCCAAATCCCACCGACCTTCCGGCCCGCGCCGCCGATGGAGCGGGTCCGCCCCTCCCCACCGGCCGCCGTCCCACAGCCCTCGTCCAGCGCCTACGATGCTACCGTTGGCGGATGCACGCCGCACGAGTGGCGCGCGCCCAACCGGCCGCACGAGGGACACGAGCCGCATGCTGCGCAACTGGGACGACCTACGCATCTTCCTCGCTGTGGCCCGCGAGCGCTCCTTGAGCGACGCGGCGGCCGCCCTCGAGGTTAGCCAACCCACCGTTAGTCGACGACTAAAGGAGTTAGAGCGCCGGCTCAGCGCCACTCTCATCGATCGCGGCGCAGAGGGCCATACCCTCACCCCTGCCGGCCAACAGATCCTCACACTCGTCGAAGAGCTGGACCGCGGCGTTAACGCAGTCGAAAGGCGAGTGGCCGGCACGGACACGCGCATCAGCGGCAAGGTACAGGTCGCCGCAACCACGGGCCTCGCACGGCTCTGGCTCGCCGCCCGCTTGGCCCCTCTGCTCGAGCAGGAGCCGGATCTGGACATCGATCTTTGCGTGGGAATCGATCACTCGGATCTTCTGCGCCGCGAGGCCGACGTGGCGCTACGTTTTGGTGACCCCGGTTCGGATCAACTCGTTGGCAGACGCCTGGGGCAGGTGCACTGCGGGCTCTACGCCAGTCCCAGCTACCTGGCAGACCGAGGCGAGCCGACATCACCGAATGAGCTCACCGGCCACGTGATGATCGAGTCTGCCCGCCTGATCGACGAGCTGGTGCAGGTGCGCGAGCTGCGACGCATGTCAAAGGGCGCGCGTGCAAGGATTACCAGCGACAACGTGGAGGTACAGCTCGCGGCCGCCGAAGCCGGTCTCGGTATCGTCCCCCTGTTGACCTACATGCGACATGGCGCCCCAACCCTCCAGCGCATCCTGCGCCCGCACTTCGACATCCCCTTGGACCTATGGCTCCTCACCCACCGCGACCTGCGCGACAATGCACGCGTGCGTCGCGTGCTGGACTTCGTGTACGAGCGGTGGCAGCAAGATCGTGACTGGCTGGGGGATGTATGAGGCGAGCCTTGCGAAACCTGCCCTCGACGAGCGAACGAATATCGGAGCATGAGCAATTACGCCCACAGCAAAACCCGCGCCACGGCACCTGCCGTGACCGTCTGGTTCGATAGCGACTGCCCCTTGTGCGTCCGCGAAATCGCCCTTATACGGCGCCTCGATAAGCGCGGACGAATCGCCTTCGTCGACGTGCGCAATGAGGCCGACAGCTGTCCACTCAATCCGGACACGCTGCTCGCGCGCTTTCACGCCCAGGAGTACGACGGCGACCTGGTCAGCGGCGCCGCCGCCTTCGCCGCGATGTGGCGGGCCATTCCGCTGCTGCGACCGCTCGGAGTGCTCGCACGTGTCACTCCCGTGCTCTGGTTGTTGGAACGGCTCTATCGCGCTTTCCTACGCGTGCGTCCCGGGCTCCAGCGACTCGTCGCGCGGGCCGTGCGCCGGGAGCGCTAGGCGGCGCCCAGCCGATCCTCTCAATCCAGCAGGCGAAAGGCAGCCGCGTCGGCGCAATTCGTGGCGCCTCGCTCGACGGCGCCGCGCGTGACAGCGCCTAGGTGAGCCGGCATTACTTAGAAAGCGCTTTGCGCAGGGGCCGTGAGGTGGCGGAGAGAGAGGGATTCGAACCCTCGAAGGGGTTTAATCCCCTTACTCCCTTAGCAGGGGAGCGCCTTCAGCCACTCAGCCATCTCTCCGCAGCAGCAAGCCAACGCGCAGGACGCGCGCGACAGGACGGTGAATAATAGTTGCCACCGCGCCTGTCCACAACCCATCGGGCTGGTCGCGGAACCCGAACTTGGCGGTGTGAGTCGGTGGGCGCGCCGCAGGCCCCAGGGGCGGGAGCACGCGCAAATGGGCGCCGGCAGCGCCCGGGACGCTAGCCCGCCTCCAGCCGGAGGTCGGGCACGTCCTCCACGGGGTCGGTCGAGGCGCCTAGACGGCGACTCGCGAATCGCCGACGGCTTCTTCCGCCTTGATTCGGTCGTAGATCTCTTCGCGATGGACAGCCACCTCTTTGGGTGCCGCCACGCCGATGCGTACGGAGTTGCCCTTTACGCTCAGGACCGTCACCGTGATGTCGTCACCGATCACCACACTCTCTCCACTCTTTCTCGTCAGAATCAGCATCTCTCACTCGCCTCCATGACTGACTGCTTGCGCTCGTCGTCCCCGCATGGCTCGTTGTCGTTGTCTAACGTCATCATCCTCGATAGCCATGAGAGCTGAGACCCAAGAGAGCCACAATCGGGTCAATACCCTAACGGGCTGCAACCGATGCTCTCTCGCATTCCGTACGCTCATCCCGCTTCCATGGCGGGGCCCGAGGCCAATCGGGCAACCATCGACACTCAAACCTTATGCAAGATGGCGAGAGCCGGCTCTTCGGCTAGCGTGCCTAGTCGGTGGCGGGGGGCTCGTGAAGTCGGAAGGCGCGATGCAGGGCCTTAACGCCGAGTTCGAGATACTCCTCATCCACCAGCACGGCCATCTTGATCTCCGAGGTGCTCACCATCCGCACGTTGATGCGCTCCGCGGCGAGGGCCTCGAACATGCGCGACGCGATCCCGGCATGTGATCGCATGCCGATTCCGACAGCTGCGATCTTCACGACGTTGCTGTTGCCACGCACTTCCGATCCTGGCAGTTCGACCAGTGCGCTCTCGACGCACTTAATCGCCTGGACGAACTCGTTGCGGTGCACCGTGAAGGTCACATCCACACCGCCGTCGGGGTGGGAAGCCATCACGATCATGTCCACTTCGATGTTCGCTTCGGACACTGGTGAGAGTATTTTGTAGGCAGTTCCGGGAAGATTCGGGACCCGCGTCACAGTTATCTCGGCTTCATCGCGTGAAAACGCGATACCGCTGACCAGTGGCGCTTCCAACGCGCCATCTTCTTCCTCGGCGATTAAGGTGCCGGAATCGTTCCCCGTGCTGTGCATCACCCGCACGGCCATACCGTGCTTGCTGGCGAACTCCACTGAACGCGTTTGCAGCACCTTCGAGCCCTGTCCGGCGAGCTCGAGCATCTCTTCGAAGCTAAGACGGCGGATTAGTTGCGCATCGTCCACCGCGCGTGGGTCCGTAGTGTAGACGCCATCAACGTCCGACAAAATCTGACACTCGTCCGCATCCAAGGCGACCGCGAGCGCCACGGCTGAGGTGTCGGACCCTCCTCGCCCAAGCGTGGTCACGCGCCCATGCTCGTCGACACCTTGGAAGCCCGCCACCACGGGAATGACGCGCCGCTGCAGGTCCTCGATCAAACCTCCGGTCTCGATCTGTCGAATGCGCGCCTTCCCAGCTGTCGCTTCCGTGATCACAGGCACCTGAAAGCCCAGCCATGAGCGGGCCTCTAGCCCGAGTTCGCGCAGGGCGATCGCCATCAGGGCAATAGACACTTGTTCACCTGAAGCGAGCAACACGTCCACTTCGGCGCGGTCGGCCTGCGCCGCCATGGCCCGGGCCATCCCCAACAGGCGATCTGTCTCTCCGCCCATGGCCGAGCACACGACGGCCACCTGATCACCCGTCCGATGCGCCGCCGCAACCCGCTGGGCGGCAGCGCGAATCAGCTCGAGAGAGCCTAGCGAGGTGCCCCCGAACTTCTGCAGAATGCGGCGGCATCCTCGCATTGGCGACTGCTCGCTCATCGCTGCCTAGCCGCCTGCAGAGGTGAGGTGGGAGCGAACCCAGTCGCCGACACTCGCCAGCGCCGCATCGAGCTTTTCGGGCTGATCGCCGCCAGCCTGCGCCATATCCGGCCGACCACCGCCCTTACCGCCCACCTGGGCCGCTACTTGGTTGACCAGGTCACCGGCCTTGATGCGTTTGCTTTGCGACTTGGATACTCCCGCGATCAAACGCACCTTCTCCCCCTCTACGCTCGCGAGCACCACCGCCGCTTCACCCAATTTATTCTTTAGCTGATCAACCGTATCCCGCAGGGTCTTGACGTCGGCGCCCTCCAGGCGGGCGGCGAGTACCTTGAGTCCCTCCACGTCCTCGGCCTGCGCCGTAAGCGCATCGCCGGCGGAGCCTGCCAACTTTGCCTTCAGGCGCTCCAACTCCTTCTCGAGGCTGCGGTTGCGCTCGAGGAGTTGGCCAACCTTCTCGCCCAGATCCTCTCGCCCCGTGCGCAAGAGGTCCGCCGCGTGCGCCAGGGTGGCGTCCGCTTGCTGCATCCACTGCACGGCTCCCGCACCGGTGGCAGCCTCGACGCGACGCACCCCGGAGGCGATGCCTGACTCCGACAGGATCTTGAAGGCGCCGATATCGCCGGCGCGATCCACATGCGTGCCACCGCAGAGCTCGGTGGAAAACCGTCCAAGGCGCAGCACGCGGACATTCTCGTCGTACTTATCGTCAAAGAACGCCAGTGCTCCTGCCGCGATCGCATCGTCGTAGGGCATCTCGCTGATCTGCGCCCCCACGTTGAGGCGGATCTGTTCGTTCACCAGTAGTTCAATCTCACGCAGCCGATCGGCGCTCACCGCCTCATAGTGTGAGAAATCGAAGCGCAGGCGGTCGGGCGCCACTAACGAGCCCTTTTGCTGGACGTGACTGCCCAGCACCTGACGCAGGGCGGCGTGCAGCAGGTGAGTGGCGCTGTGGTTGCGCACGGTGGCCTCGCGCAGCTTGCCGTCTACCGACGCCCTGAGCGTGTCGCCCACATGCACCGTCACCCCGGCGGCCACCGTGCCGAGATGGCCGTGGGCTTTGCCGAACTTGCGCGTATCATTCACCGTGAAGGTCAGGCTACCGTCCTCAGCGACTAGCTGCCCCTTGTCCCCCACCTGACCACCGGACTCAGCGTAAAAGGGGGTCTCCTCTAGCACCACGACACCCTCGGCGCCAGGCGCCAGGGACTCCACCTCGTGTTCCCCCTGGAGCAGGCGCGTGACCTTGGCAGTTCCCTCGAGGTGCTCGTATCCCGTGAAGCGGGTCTGCTCGTCGAGGGCAAGCGTCGCCACAGCCGCACCGAAGCGACTGGTCTTCTTAGCCTGCTCTCGCTGAGCCTGCATCGCCGCATTGAAGCCCTGCGTATCCACAGCGAGACCACGCTCACGGGCGATGTCAGCGGTAAGGTCCGGCGGGAAACCGTAGGTGTCGTAGAGGCGGAAGGCGAGCTCGCCGGGCACCACCATGCCGCTAACACCCGCTATCCCCTCTTCGAAGATCTTCATGCCATGGGAGAGGGTTTCGGCGAAACGTTCCTCCTCCTGGCGCAGCACCCTTTGCACATGCGCACTGGCCTCGCGCAGCTCCGGGAAGGCCTCCCCCATCTGCGTGTCGAGGGGAGCGACCAGCGTGTTGAAGAAGGGCTCTTGGCGACCGAGCTTGTAGCCGTGGCGGCAGGCGCGGCGGATGATCCGTCGCAGCACGTAGCCCCGCCCCTCATTCGACGGCAACACGCCGTCGGTGATGAGGAAGGAGCAGGCGCGAATGTGATCGGCGATCACGCGCAGGGAGCTGGCGTCTAGGTCCTGGGTGTGGGTGGCGTTGGCCGCCGCTTCCACCAGTGCCCGGAACATATCGATCTCGTAGTTGTTGTGCACGCCCTGCAGTACGGCCGCCATGCGCTCAAGGCCCATGCCCGTGTCGACGGAAGGCTTCGGCAATGGCGTCATCTTGCCCGATGCGTCGCGATCGAATTGCATGAATACGAGGTTCCAGATCTCGATGTAGCGATCGAGGTCGTCGTCCTTGCTGCCCGGGGGCCCGCCCGGGATGTCCGGACCGTGATCGTAGAAGATCTCGCTGCAGGGGCCGCAGGGACCCGTATCGCCCATGGACCAAAAGTTGTCCTTCTCGCCGAGGCGCGAGAGGCGATCTGCCGGAACGCCAATGTGCTGAGTCCAGATGTCGGCGGCCTCGTCATCATCGTGGAAGACCGTCACCCACAGGCGGTCGTCGGGGAGACCAAACTCCTCCGTGACCATTTGCCACGCGAACTCGATCGCCTCGCGCTTGAAGTAGTCACCGAAGCTGAAGTTGCCGAGCATTTCGAAGAACGTGTGATGGCGCGCCGTGTAGCCCACGTTCTCCAGGTCGTTGTGCTTGCCGCCCGCGCGCACACAGCGCTGCGAGCTTGTCGCCCGACGGTAGGAGCGCTTGTCCTCACCCAGAAACACGTCCTTGAACTGCACCATGCCCGCGTTAGTGAACAATAGCGTTGGGTCGTTCGCCGGAATCAGCGAGCTCGAGGCCACCACCTGGTGATTGTTGCGGGCAAAGTAATCGAGGAATCGGCGCCGCAGCTCGGCACTTTTCATGCTCCACTCCCATCGGATCTGCGACCCGTTAGTGTACGGCCCGCGGGAGGCTCATGCACGCATCGCAGCAATTCCGATTCCTGCCGGAGCCTGAGCAACGCGCCGGGACACCGATCGCGCCGAGGCCCTACAACGTCGCCGCCGCCCCGAAAGCACCATCTAGGCTAGGATCTCCCGGTGCGAACAATCGCTTAGGGTCGCATAGGGCATACCCAGCGTTTGCACGTTGGCATTTGGAATCGCGCCCACGCCCGCCGCGCTGTTAGCAGGCATGTAGGTCGCCACATCGCACTCAAGTCTGCGGCGCAATTGCCTGGTGGCACGAAGGCAGGTGCCGGGCGAGTACGAGTAGCGGGGCGTCTGCCAACATCCACCCGAGCTCGAGGGAAAAGAACTCGACGTCCACAGCACCGGGAGCGCAGGTTACAGCACGCTCGAGCTACCGCAGGCCAGCTCGGTACCGTCGCGCAGTCGTGCGACGGTGCCGAGCTCCTGGCGTCAGGCTGCCAGCGAGCACCAGAGTCAAATCAGTCGTTGAGGATAAAGGTCACCTTCAGGGCAACCCGGTACTCAGATACCTTACCGTTCGCCACCAGCACCTTCTGATCTTGCACCCAGGCGGACTGCACGTTGTGCAGCGTCTTGGTCGCGCGGGCTACCCCCAGGTCGACGGCGTCGTCGAAGGACTTCGGTGATGAGGCGATGATTTCCGTAACACGTGCAACGCTCATGAGTAACTCCCTGTTGTTGATTTAGCGTTGCCATCGTGTCATCGAGGTGAGACCACTCCAAGGGACGTTACGCTCGTTGACACGATCACCATTGCTCAAGCAAGTGTGAACAATCGCGACACCGCCAGCATCCGCATTCATGCGGCCGAAAGTGAGCACAGAGAGAACCCTGGGGCGTAGGGCACTAGCCCCGACAGCGAAGCAGAGGCGGCCGGGCCCGACTAGCGGGTCCTGCCGACGGGGCGTGAGTCGACGGCGCCATTGCACTCCAAGGCTTGGAGTGTTTGCGATCCGCTAAACCCTCGGGATTGAAGGAACCTCGCCTGCTTCGCCCTTGCGGCCTCTCCCACCGGCAGCTCAGCACCGAAACGACGAACTCGTGCCGCCCGCGCCTCGACCACCCAATCGACCTCAAGGGCTTCTACGGCAAGCGCCGCGTCGCTTGCCCCGATGCCTCGCTCGCGCAGCCCGTGCTCAATGGCGACGGGGCCCTTGCCACGGCTCAGCTGCTGGCGAACGAATGCCTCCACGAAGCGCGTTTCGCTCAGGAGACCGTCGCGTTCGAGCGCTTCTAGTACCGCCGCGACGTCTTCCGGCGATGCGCCGCGCGCGACGAGTTTGCGGTAGAGCACCTCGCGGGCGTGCTCGCGGCGGGCGAGCAAATCCATCGCTCGCCGCCGCAGCGTAATCGCATCCGCGTCACTCAGCGAATCCGCTTGGGCGCGCATCCGGGCAAGTCCGATGCGATAGGAGGGGCTAGTTCAGCAGCTCTTCGGCCGCACCTTCCTCATCACTACCGTTTGCCTCAGCACCGGCACCGGCCTTCGGCAGCAGGCGCTCGCGCAAGGCAGCATCGATCTCTGCAGCGGTGTCCGGATGCTCGATCAAGTAGTTGCGGGCGTTGTCCTTGCCCTGGCCGATACGATCGCCCTGGTAGCTGTACCAGGCGCCCGCCTTGTTCACGAGGTCGTGGGCGACGCCCATGTCGATCAGCTCGCCCTCTCGGGAGATGCCCTGGCCGTAGAGGATTTCGAACTCGGCCTGCTTGAACGGAGGTGAGACCTTGTTCTTCACCACCTTCACGCGGGTGAGGTTGCCCGTGACTTCATCGGCCTTCTTGACCGCGCCGATGCGACGGATATCCAAACGCACGGAGGAGTAGAACTTCAGGGCATTGCCGCCAGTGGTCGTCTCCGGGCTGCCGAACATCACGCCGATCTTCATGCGAATCTGGTTGATGAATATGACGAGCGTGTTGGAGCGCTTGATGTTGCCGGTGAGCTTGCGCAGGGCCTGCGACATCAGGCGCGCTTGCAGGCCTACGTGGGAGTCACCCATCTCGCCCTCGATCTCCGCCTTCGGCGTGAGCGCGGCGACGGAGTCTACGATGACCACGTCGACGGCGCCGGAGCGCACGAGCATGTCGGTGATCTCCAGGGCTTGTTCGCCCGTGTCCGGCTGGGAGACCAGGAGGTCATCGACGTTGACGCCGAGCTTCTCGGCGTAGCTGGGATCTAACGCGTGCTCAGCATCGACGAAGGCGCAGGTCCCGCCCTGCTTCTGGGCCTCGGCCACCACCTGCAGCGTAAGCGTGGTCTTACCGGAGGACTCTGGACCGTAGATCTCGACGATTCGGCCGTAAGGCAAGCCGCCGATGCCCAGGGCGACATCTAGGCCGAGGGAGCCCGTGGAGACGGCTTTGATGTCCCGCGCGGCATCGGCGCCATCGCCCATGCGCATGACCGATCCCTTGCCGAACTGCTTCTCGATTTGTGAGAGCGCCGCCGCCAGCGCCTTTTCCCTGTTCTGTTCCATCTTCCGCCCTCCGGGTGGGACCGCGCGACGTGCCGGCTGCGCCTGGCGAGCCGCACGCGGTTGATCAAAATTTGAGCAATCCTCTGCACATAGGCACGATACCTGTGAGTATATACAGTAGATGGCTGCGAAGGATATGGGGCGGTGGATGTTTCCCCGTCGAGGCTGGAAATGGGAGACTTGAGCCTAGATTCGGGCCTGCAGCCCCTGCAGCGCGTAGGCCACCGTGTGGGCCCGCACGGCCCGCCGGTCACCCTGGAACTGGCAGCTCTCGGTCTGCACCATGGCGCCGGCACCGCGCCGCGAATCGCCGAATCCGAACCACACGGCCCCGACAGGCTTCGCCTCACTTCCTCCGTCGGGCCCCGCGACACCACTCACGGCGACCGAGAGGGTCGCTCCAGGCCACGCCCGCAGCGCGCCGCTCGCCATCGCGGCGACGGTCTGCGCACTCACGGCGCCGTACTCCGACAAAATGTGTGATGGAACGCCGACAAGCTGCTGCTTACTGGCGTTGGCATAGGTGACGAAGCCGGTCTCGAACCAGGCAGAACTGCCGGCCACATCCGTGAGCGCCTTGGCGATCCACCCACCGGTGCAGGACTCCGCGGTGACCACCCGAAGGCCTACAGCGAGCAGACAGCTCCCAAGCTGTTCGGCGAGTTGGTAAAGCGCAGCGTCGGTCGGGGCGTCCATCGCTCGATGGTAGCACTGGTCGCCGGCGCCCGTGCCAGCGAAAACTGAGACTCAAAAGGAAGAGCGGGCAGCCTCGAGCACTCAGACTGCCCGCTCGACCATGTTAACGAAATCACTGGGTAGAACGGGCTTTACTCGCCAGCGGGCACCTCCTCACACACGGTTTCGTAGCGAGTCACCTTCTTGCCGTCCTGGTACTGATCCTGCGCCACCCGGCCGGCCACGGCGCCAGCGGCAGCGCCGACCACGGTCCCGATCTTGCCGTCGTCCTTGCCCATCGCGTTACCGACGACGCCACCGACGACGGCACCGATGGCCGTACCTGCGATTTTCTTATCGTCCTTGACGTTGCCGTCGTCGACCACCTCGACGTCGCGACACACTACCTTGGGCGCTGGCGCAGCCTCGGCCACCACGATGGGCTCGGCCGGCGCCACCTCAGACACTGGGGCGGCTGGGGCTACCAGCGAGTTGGACGGCGCAGCGGCTACCTCGGGCGCATCCTCTTGCGCTGGGGGCGCCCCATCCAGGGCAAACCCCGCCACCACAGCGCCGGTTGTCGCGACCGCAATCCCTAGCAACAGACCGCCGAGCATAGACCTATTCATCGTTAACTCCAGATGTAAAACGTACCGTTAGGAGTACAACGCGCAGGTGAGCCTTGTGTTGACGCAGGCGAGCAATGTCGCCGCTCAGCAACAGCTTGTCAACGGCCCTTTTCAGCACTCAGAGCACTGGTCAGCACTTCCTGGTAAACGCGCGCATTAGCCTTACTCATCGCGATCACGGAGTGATTTTCAGCGACCAGGCGGCGAGCGGCACTCACCATACGCCGAGCGTTAGCACGTTCGTTAAGCGTGGCCGCCATCGCCGCCGCAAGGGCGGGCGAATCGCCCGGTGGCACCAGGCGCCCGGTGACCCCGTGGCGCACGATCTCCGGAATACCACCCACCTGCGAGGCCACCAGTGGACAGCCGGCCGCGGCGCCCTCCAACAAGGCAACACCTAATCCTTCCGCTAGGGCGGGATGCACTAGCATATCGAGGGCGCCGAGTAGACTGGACATGTCGTCGCGAAAGCCGGCAAAGTGAATGAAATCAGCCAAGCCGAGCTTGTGCGCGAGAGCCTCGAGGGACGGGCGTTGATCGCCACGACCGAAGCACACCAGATGCAGGCGAGGCTGCGAGCGACGCAGCTGCGCTAAGGCCTCGAAGGCGTAGCGGTGCCCCTTGCGCGCTATGAGCTGGGCCACGACTCCCGCCACCAATGCGTCGCGCGGCAGGCCGAGGCGGTGACGCAGCTCATCGTCGCTACACGGCGTGGCAAAGCGCTCAGCGTGAACGGCGCTGGGGATTACGGTAAGGCGCTCGTCGCCTACGCCCGACTCACGCAGCACATCGGCGATGCCGTCGGAGATACAGACAACGCGCCGATAGGCACCCTTCAGGAGCGTGCCGAGAACGCGCCCGGGCGGGTTGTCGACGCGGCGCGATAGTACTGCCGGCACTCCCGCAAGCTTTGCCCCAAGCAGGCCCCAAGTGTCTGCGCCGCGGCGCGAGTGCAGGTGAACGAGATCAGCGCCCTCCCGTCGCAGGTGACCCGCCAAACGCAGGGCGAGGGCAGCGTCCAGATCGCCGCCCATCTTCATGCCCACCACGGACAACCCACGGGAGCGAGCGGCGACTGATACCTCACTACCCGTAGCACACACCAGCACGCTCTGAATGGCGAGCCGAGGCAATGTCTCGAGGAGATAGAGCACCTGCTGGGCGCCGCCGAACACATGACGCCCCGCCTCGACGTGCACGACGCGCAGGGGACGGATGATCTCCTTGCGCTGGGACACGGCACGCCTCGTGTACGATGTGGGTTTCGCCGTGTTGGTTCCGACTCGAATGACCGCGCCCTCTTCGTCAACGCCCGCCAGCTTACAGGATCATACGCCGATGATGCGGCAGTATCTGACCCTAAAAGCGGAGCATGCAGATGTTTTACTTTTCTACCGCATGGGCGATTTCTACGAGCTGTTCTACGACGATGCTCGCAAAGCCGCCCGCCTCATCGACATAACGCTCACCACTCGCGGCAAGTCTGCCGGTCACCCGATCCCCATGGCCGGCGTGCCCTACCACGCGGCCGACAGCTACCTCGCCAAGCTCGTGCGCTTAGGCGAGACCGTGGCCATCTGCGAACAGGTCGGTGACCCGGCCACGAGCAAGGGCCCCGTCGAGCGACGCGTCACGCGGATCGTCACGCCAGGCACGCTCACGGACGAGTCTCTGCTCGAGAGCCACCGCGACACCTTACTGCTATGCGTTGCGACCCACGCTGCCATGCCAGACGAGCAGACGAAAATCGGCATTGCGTGGTTGGATCTGGCGAGCGGCCGGTTCAGCGTCATGGAGGTGGAGGGCCTGGCCGCGCTGGCGGCTGAGTTGGAACGCCTACAACCGGCGGAGGTCCTGCTGTACGAGGGACTCACCTTGCCCGAGCGCTTGACCCAAGGACGCGCCACGCGAGAGCGCCCGCCCTGGCACTTCGAGCATGAGGCCGCGCAACGCCTGCTGTGCCAACAGCTCGGCTCACGCGATCTGTCCGGCTACGGCTGTGGCGGCCTGCCGCTTGCCGTCGGCGCCGCAGGTGCCCTCCTGCAGTACGTGCGCGACACCCAGCGCAGCGCCCTGCCACACCTCACCACCCTGCGCACGGAGCGACGCGATGAGGCGCTGGTGCTCGATGCCATCACGCGGCGCAATCTAGAGCTCGACCGCAGCCTTGCTGGACGCGACGAGTTTACCCTCCTCGGCGTCATGGACCGTACGGCCACGCCCATGGGCAGTCGCCGCTTGCGTCGCCTGCTTACCAGGCCACGGCGGGACCATGCGCTGCTCAGCGCCCGCTACGACGCGGTGGAGCAGCTCGATCAATCGCGCCTCGCTAGCGCCGCGCACGATGCCCTCAACGAGCTGGGCGACCTGGAGCGAATCGTCTCGCGGGTCGCCCTCGCCTCCGCCCGCCCGCGCGACCTCGCCCAGCTGCGCGATGCGCTGACCGCCGCACCGGCGATCGCCGCGCTGCTGACCGAGCTGACCTCGCCAGTGCTGCGCGAGCTGGCAGACGCGCTGCTCGGCCACGAGGCCGCAGCCGCCCTGCTGACCCGCGCGGTGCTGGAGGCACCCCCGCCGCTGATCCGTGACGGCGGAGTGATCGCACCAGGCTACAACGAAACGCTGGACCGTCTGAGGGGTCTTTCGCAAAACGCGGATGCCTTCCTGGTCGAACTCGAGCAGCGCGAACGCGAGCGCACGGGGCTGTCCACCCTGAAGGTAGGCTACAACCGCGTGCACGGGTACTACATCGAGCTTTCGCGCGGCCAATCGGGCGAGGCGCCGCCAGAGTACACGCGTCGCCAGACCCTCAAGGGCGCAGAGCGCTTCATCACCGAGGAGCTGAAGCGCCACGAGGACGAAGTACTCAGCGCCCGCGACAAGTCCCTAGCCCTGGAGAAGCAACTCTACGAGGAGCTCTTAGCGGAGCTCGGCAACGTTGTCGCACCGCTGCAAGCCTTCGCTGAGGCCCTAGCTGCGCTGGATGTGTACGCCAACCTTGCCGAACGGGCCGAGGCCCTGGGCCTCGTACGCCCGACGCTCAGCGACGAGCCCGTACTGGCAATCGAGGACGGTCGTCACCCGGTCGTCGAACAGACCCTAGACGCGCCCTTCATCGGCAATGACCTGCGCCTTGATCCGCAACGCCGCTTGCTGGTGATCACCGGACCGAACATGGGCGGCAAGTCTACCTACATGCGACAGACCGCTCTGATCCTGGTCCTTGCCCACGCCGGCAGCTTCATCCCCGCTCGCGCTGCCACCGTCGGCCCCGTCGACCGAATCTTCACCCGCATCGGCGCCTCCGACGACCTCGCCGGCGGCAACTCCACCTTCATGGTTGAGATGAACGAGACGGCGAACATTCTCAATAACGCTACGCAACGCAGCGTGGTGCTGATGGACGAGGTGGGACGCGGGACAAGCACCTTCGACGGCCTCTCCTTGGCGTGGGCCGCCGCGCGCTACATCGCCAGACAGGTAGGGGCCTTCACCCTATTCGCCACCCACTACTTCGAACTCACCTCCCTGGAACGCGAGGTGGAGGGATGCGCCAACGTACACCTGGACGCCACTGAGCACGGCGAGCAGTTGGTTTTTCTGCACGCCGTCAAGGACGGACCGGCGAACCAGAGCTACGGCTTAGCGGTCGCTCGCCTGGCGGGCGTGCCGCGGCCCGTGATCGACGATGCGCGGACCTATCTGGCGGAGCTGGAACAAGACTACGCCCGCCATGGAGGCGATGGGCAACAGGCCTCGCTGCCCCTGTTTGCCCCGACCGCACCGCCGGCGAAGACCGCGGATGAAGCTCGCCCGAAAGAAGACCGCTTGAGAGCGAAAGTGCAAGCCCTAGACCCAGATGCGCTCTCGCCGCGCCAGGCTCTCGAAGCGCTGTACGCCCTTCGAGAGCTGCTGGACGACTAGCTCCCTTAGGCGAGCTGCGGCGCTGCGCCCGCCTCCACTTGCTTGATGTTCTTCACAGCCAAGCGCAGGGCATCGATACGCTTAGGATGGTAGGCATCCACCTGCAGACAGTGATCCGCATCCAGGCCCGTCAGCGTGGCACGTACAGCGTCGTTCGCCCCGCTCACGTACACGAGCTTGCCCATGCGCTTGCCATCACACGCGATCGTCTCGACGGCCCGGGCGGCGGAGACGTCGATAAACGGCACGCGCGAGAAGTCTAGGATGATGGCGTCGGTATTGTCCTTGGACTTCATGCGCACTTGGTGGCCAACATCAGCTGCCGCGCCAAAGCTAAGCGGACCGGAAAAGTCGAACACGGTCACCCGACCGAGAGCCTGCTCGAACAGCGCAGCCTCCTGGGGATCTTCGATCCGATCCGGGATACCTTGCAGCATCTCCAGCTGCTGCTGCGCCACCTGACGAACGAAGGCTAGGGCCGCCAGGAAGACGCCCACCGCGACCGCCGTTATCAGATCGGCGAAGACCGTCAGGGCGAGCACCAAGGCCATCAGCACCAGATCCCAGCGCGGGCCGCGGTGCGCCTTGCGCAGGTAGCTCCAATCGATGATATCAACGCCGACCTTCACCAGAATGCCGGCCAGGGCCGCATGGGGAATGGCCGCTGCAATCGGCCCCGCCCCCAAGACGACGATGAGCAAGATTACGGAGTGAATCATGCCCGAGATCTTGGTGTTGCCGCCGGCGCGGATGTTGACCACAGTGCGCATCGTGGCGCCAGCACCTGCGATACCGCCGAGGAATCCAGCCACGATGTTACCCACGCCCTGACCGAAGAGTTCGCGGTTCGAATCATGGCGCGTACGCGTCATGTTGTCCGCAACCAGGGAGGTGAGCAGGCTGTCGATCGCGCCCAAAGCCGCCAAGATGATGGCCGCCTCCACCACCACCAGCACCACGCCACGCCCCTCGGCGCTCATCAGATCCAGAGCCGGCAGGTGAAGCTCCGGCAACCCGGTCGGGACGTTCGCAAGCACGGGAACCTCGATGAATAGGCTTGCGATCGTGGCGACGATTAGCGCGGCTAGCGGCCCGGGCAAATACTTACCCAGACGCTGGGGCCAGCCGTACACGACGGCGAGGGCGATCGCACCGATCAACACGGCACTAGGATTAGCGTTAGCTAGCGCTTCCGGAAGGAAGCGCAGTGACTCGACCGTTCCCTTCGGCGGCTCGTGCCCTAGCAGGCGGCCAATCTGCAGGATGATGATGATGGCGCCGATACCGCTCATAAAACCGGACACCACCGGGTATGGCACCAGGCGAATGTACTGCCCCAAGCGTAGGGCACCGAACACTATTTGCAGGACCCCCGCCATAATGACGGCGGTGAAGACAAGCTCAGGCGGGTGCCCGTCACGGGCGAGGGACTCCACTAGGCCGGCGACCACGACGATCATCGGCCCCGTGGGCCCCGAGATCTGGGAGGGCGTGCCACCCAGCATAGAAGCGAAGAAGCCGACCGCAATGGCGCCGTACATGCCGGCGATGGCGCCACCCTCGGCGCCGGAGGCCACGCCTAAGGCTAGTGCTAGGGGCAGGGCGACGACGCCCGCCGTGACCCCACCGTAGATATCACCCTTCAGATCCGGGGTCGAGAAAAAGCCCATAGTGAATTCCGTTCTATACAAAGCGTTCAGCACTCGGTGCGGCCGCGCCCGGCGCTCGACGCTGGCTCAAGCGTCGAAGTACCTGGCGATACCGCTCACCACGTAGTCCTGCTGGGCATCGGTCAACTCGGAGTAAACCGGGATGGCCAGCGTGCGATCGGCCGCCTGCTCAGCAGCCGGCAAGTCGCCTCGACGATACCCGAGCGGTGCGAAGCACTGTTGCAAGTGCAGCGCAACAGGATAGTAGACCTCGCAACCAATACCTCGTTCCCGCAGGCTCGCCTTGAAGGACTCGCGCTGCGAAGCATCGTCTGCGCCGGCCGCCAAACGCACCACGTATTGGTTGAAGACATGGCGGTAGCCGGGCGTTCGCACGGGAAGGACCAGCGCCTCCCCGACCGCTTGCGCAATCTCCCCATCGTAGTACTCGGCGTTGGCCTGCCGACCCGATGTCCAGGTATCCAAGTACCGCAGCTTTACCGAAAGAATCGCCGCCTGCAACGCGTCCAGGCGGAAGTTGCCTCCAACGATGCTGTGGTAGTAGCGCTGTTCGCCACCGTGCACGCGCAGCACGCGCAGGCGTTCGGCCACCTCTGGGTCACGCGCCACACACAGCCCGCCATCTCCGAAGGCACCGAGATTTTTGCTGGGAAAGAAGGAAAAACAGCCGATATCGCCACGGCTGCCGGCACGCCTGCCGCGCTCATCCTCAGCCCCGATGGCCTGCGCCGCATCCTCGATCAGGTGGAGCCCAAATTCCCCAGCCAGGGCCAGCATCGCGTCCATATCGACCAGCTGACCGAACAGGTGCACGGGCACTATCGCGCGCACGCGCCCGCCCGTCGGGCGGTGCAGGAGCCTGCCATCGCGGCAGTGCTCGCACCGCTCGCGCAGGAACCGCTCGACGGCGGTGGGATCGAGGTTGTAGGTGTTCGCGTCGATGTCACAGAACACCGGACGCGCCCCAAGGCGGGCAATCGTGCCCGCCGTGGAGAAGAAGGAGTACGGCGAGGTGATCACCTCATCGCCTGGGCCGATGCCGAAGGCCATGAGGGCGGCCAGCAGCGCGTCCGTCCCCGAGGACATGCCGATGGCATGGGGAACCCGACAGTAGGCAGCAACCTCCTCCTCGAAGGCCGCTACCTTCGGTCCCAAGACGAAGTACTGGCTGTCGCAGACCTCGCGCAGGGCCAATTCGACCTCGTCACGGATCGTTTCGTACTGGGCCTTGAGGTCCAGCAGCGGTACGGCGCTGATCGCGGAATCACCCGCACCAGCGTTCCTGCTCACTCCTCCAGCCAGGGCATGTAGCCGCGCAACTTGGCGCCAACCTCTTCGATCGGGTGCTCGAGATCATCCTTCAGCAAAGCCTCGTAACGCGGCTTGCCCTTGTCGTTCTCAGCGATCCACTCGCGGGCGAAGGTGCCGTCCTGAATGTCATTCAGCACCGCCTTCATCGCATCCTTGGCGTGCCCGTCGACGACCCGCGGACCGGAGATGAGATCCCCCCACTTGGCGGTCTCGGAGATGAACTGGTGCATCTTTTTCAGTCCACCCTCATGCAGCAGATCGACGATCAGCTTCAGCTCGTGCATGACCTCAAAGTAGGCCACCTCGGGCTTGTAGCCGGCC